>NZ_JBQZXC010000039.1:0-29225 GCF_053555815.1 Shigella sp. SIG6
GGATTCTTACACAGCCACTGGATCGGTCAACTGATCCTTAACTGATCGGCATTCCCCCCCTTTGAGACTATTTTAGCCACCAGCAAGAAACGTCTATACTCGCAATTTACGCAGAACTTTTGACGAAAGGACGCCACTTCATTATGGCTCACCCTCATTTATTAGCGGAAAGAATTTCCCGCCTGAGCAGTTCGTTGGAAAAGGGGCTTTATGAACGTAGCCACGCCATCCGCTTGTGTTTATTAGCGGCATTAAGTGGTGAAAGTGTGTTCCTCCTTGGCCCGCCAGGTATTGCCAAAAGTTTGATCGCCCGGCGCTTAAAATTCGCCTTTCAGAATGCCCGCGCGTTTGAATATCTGATGACCCGCTTCTCCACGCCGGAAGAAGTTTTTGGTCCCCTTTCTATTCAGGCGCTAAAAGATGAAGGGCGCTATGAACGTTTAACCAGCGGTTACCTGCCGGAAGCAGAAATCGTCTTTCTGGATGAGATCTGGAAAGCGGGCCCGGCAATTCTTAATACCTTGCTCACCGCCATTAACGAGCGCCAGTTCCGCAACGGTGCACACGTAGAAAAAATCCCGATGCGTCTACTGGTGGCGGCCTCCAACGAGCTGCCGGAAGCAGACAGCAGTCTGGAAGCGTTATATGACCGCATGCTGATTCGTCTATGGTTAGATAAAGTGCAAGATAAAGCGAATTTCCGCTCCATGCTGACCAGTCAACAGGATGAAAACGACAATCCGGTTCCTGATGCCTTGCAGGTCACAGATGAAGAATATGAACGCTGGCAGAAAGAGATTGGTGAAATTACGCTGCCCGATCATGTATTTGAGCTGATTTTTATGCTGCGCCAGCAACTGGATAAATTACCGGATGCGCCTTATGTCTCGGATCGTCGCTGGAAAAAAGCGATCCGCTTATTGCAGGCCAGCGCCTTTTTTAGCGGTCGCAGTGCTGTTGCCCCGGTTGATCTCATTTTGCTGAAAGATTGCCTGTGGTATGACGCGCAAAGCCTGAATTTGATACAACAACAAATTGATGTATTGATGACCGGTCATGCCTGGCAACAGCAAGGGATGTTGACCCGCCTGGGCGCGATTGTGCAACGTCACCTGCAACTCCAACAGCAACAAAGCGATAAAACAGCCTTAACGTTAATTCGTCTGGGCGGCATTTTCAGCCGTCGTCAGCAGTATCAACTTCCTGTTAACGTTACTGCTTCCACTCTGACTCTGCTGCTGCAAAAACCGTTAAAACTGCATGATATGGAAGTGGTTCATATCTCCTTTGAGCGTAGCGCGCTGGAACAGTGGCTGAGTAAAGGTGGTGAAATTCGCGGCAAACTGAACGGTATCGGCTTTGCCCAGAAACTGAATCTGGAAGTTGATAGCACCCAACATCTTGTTGTACGCGATGTAAGTTTACAAGGCAGTACGCTGGCACTTCCCGGTTCATCGGCTGAAGGTCTGCCAGGTGAAATAAAACAACAACTGGAAGAGCTTGAAAGCGACTGGCGTAAGCAACACGCTTTATTCAGCGAACAGCAAAAATGTCTGTTTATCCCTGGCGACTGGTTAGGTCGCATTGAAGCCAGCCTACAGGATGTCGGTGCACAGATTCGCCAGGCACAACAATGCTAACGCTGGATACGCTTAATGTGATGCTGGCCGTCAGCGAAGAGGGATTGATCGAAGAGATGATCATCGCACTGCTGGCCTCACCGCAGCTGGCGGTCTTCTTTGAAAAATTCCCACGACTGAAGGCGGCAATCACTGATGATGTTCCCCGCTGGCGTGAGGCGCTGCGCAGTCGGCTGAAAGATGCCCGAGTCCCGCCGGAACTCACCGAAGAGGTGATGTGCTATCAGCAAAGCCAGCTCCTCTCCACGCCGCAGTTTATTGTGCAGCTACCACAGATCCTGGACTTACTGCATCGTCTGAATTCCCCATGGGCAGAACAAGCCCGGCAGTTGGTTGATGCTAACAGCACAATAACTTCAGCGTTACATACGCTTTTTCTCCAGCGTTGGCGTTTAAGTCTGATCGTGCAAGCAACGACGTTAAATCAACAGCTATTAGAAGAAGAACGCGAACAACTGTTAAGTGAAGTTCAGGAACGCATGACGCTGAGCGGACAACTTGAACCGATTCTCGCAGATAACAATACCGCAGCTGGTCGTCTGTGGGATATGAGCGCCGGTCAGCTTAAACGTGGCGACTATCAGTTGATTGTGAAATACGGTGAATTTCTTAACGAACAGCCGGAACTGAAACGCCTGGCAGAGCAGCTGGGGCGTTCTCGGGAAGCCAAATCAATACCGCGCAACGATGCGCAGATGGAAACCTTCCGCACCATGGTGCGCGAACCGGCGACGGTTCCTGAGCAGGTTGATGGTCTGCAACAAAGCGATGATATTTTACGTCTCCTGCCGCCAGAACTGGCGACACTAGGGATAACGGAACTGGAGTATGAGTTTTACCGTCGGCTGGTGGAAAAACAGTTGCTCACCTATCGCCTGCACGGTGAGTCGTGGCGTGAAAAAGTGCTCGAACGTCCGGTGGTACATAAAGATTACGATGAACAGCCGCGCGGGCCGTTTATTGTCTGTGTGGATACTTCCGGCTCAATGGGCGGCTTTAATGAACAGTGTGCGAAAGCGTTCTGCCTGGCTTTGATGCGCATTGCTCTCGCTGAAAACCGGCGCTGTTATATTATGCTATTTTCCACCGAGATCGTCCGTTATGAGCTTTCAGGCCCACAAGGCATCGAACAAGCAATCCGTTTTTTAAGCCAGCAGTTTCGTGGCGGCACCGATCTTGCCAGTTGTTTTCGCGCCATTATGGAACGCTTGCAAAGCAGAGAATGGTTTGATGCCGATGCGGTGGTGATTTCTGATTTTATCGCTCAGCGGTTGCCTGACGACGTGACGAGTAAAGTGAAAGAGCTGCAGCGGGTACATCAGCATCGCTTTCATGCCGTGGCGATGTCGGCACACGGCAAACCCGGCATCATGCGCATTTTCGATCATATCTGGCGCTTTGATACCGGGATGCGAAGCCGCCTGCTCAGACGCTGGCGGCGATAAATTATTACAGCAGAGAAGGGACGCTCTCGCGAACAGCAGCTGGCCATACTCCACACTGAACCTGGCCGATATGCGGCAGTTGCAGCAGCAGCATAGTCAAACGAGACTGGCCGATACCGCCGCCGATGGTCTGCGGCATTTCACCGCGCAGCAGCGCCTGATGCCATTCCAGCTGCAGACGATCTTCATCACCGGTCAGCGCCAGCTGATGCTTCAGCGTGTCGGCATCCACGCGGATCCCCATGGAAGAAAGCTCAAACGCATCTTCCAGTACCGGGTTCCACACCAGAATATCGCCGTTCAGGCCCGCATGGCCCAGCTCTGACGGGGTGCTCCAGTCATCATAATCCGGTGCGCGCACGTCGTGACGATGACCATCACTCAACTTGCCGCCAATCCCGACGAGGAATACCGCGCCAAGATCTTTCGCAATCGCCCGCTCACGCCCTTTGGCATCGAGATCCGGATAACGAGACAGTAACTCCTGGCTGTGTACGAAGTGAATCTGATCCGGCAGGAACGGTGCCAGGCCAAACTCTTCGTTAACCGCAGCTTCGGTTGCTTTAATTCCCGCCCAGATCGCCTCTACCGTGCTTTTCAGAGTCGAGAATTGACGCTCACCGTCGCCCATTACGCGTTCCCAGTCCCACTGGTCAACATAGACCGAGTGCAACGGAGAAAGACGGTCTTCATCGGGGCGAAGGGCTTTCATGTGCGTGTACAGCCCTTCGCCCGCGCTGAAGTCGTGTTGCCCTAAGGTCTGACGTTTCCACTTCGCCAGTGAATGAACCACTTCGAACTGGGCATCAGGCAGAGCTTTCACTTTTACCTGCACCGCTTTTTCACAGCCCGACAAGTTATCCTGCGTGCCATCCCCCACACGGCTAAGAATCGGCGCCTGGACTTCGATCAGCCCCAGACGTTCTTCCAGTTGGCGAGAAAAGTGAGATTTCACGAAGCTAATTTGGCGTTGTTTGGCAATGTAAGCGGTTTTCATTTTTTATACTCCTGCGTCCTGTTGCTTATGATTAAGCAACAAAAACCGACACACATGCAATAATCATTCAATAAAAATCCTAACACACTTTTGATTCATTAAAAAAGAAGGCTAAAATAGAATGAATCATCAAATCTGCATAAGAAAATCCTATGGAAAATTATCTGATCGACAATCTGGACCGTGGCATCCTGGAAGCATTAATGGGCAATGCGCGCACCGCTTACGCCGAACTGGCGAAACAATTTGGCGTCAGTCCGGGGACGATTCACGTTCGAGTAGAGAAAATGAAGCAGGCGGGGATCATTACCGGGGCGCGTATTGATGTCAGCCCGAAGCAGCTCGGTTATGACGTAGGCTGCTTTATCGGCATTATATTAAAGAGCGCCAAAGACTACCCTTCCGCGCTGGCAAAGCTGGAAAGCCTTGATGAAGTCACTGAAGCCTATTACACAACCGGCCACTACAGCATCTTTATAAAAGTTATGTGCCGTTCGATCGACGCTCTCCAGCATGTACTTATCAACAAGATCCAAACAATTGATGAAATTCAGTCCACCGAGACATTGATCGTCCTGCAAAACCCGATCATGCGTACCATCAAGCCCTGATCGGCTTTTTTAATCCCATACTTTTCCACAGGTAGATCCCAACGCGTTCACAGCGTACAATACGCCACTCTTAATAAAGGTGGCGGTTTATGGCAGATATCACTCTTATCAGCGGCAGCACCCTCGGCGGTGCCGAATATGTAGCAGAACACCTGGCTGAAAAGCTGGAAGAGGCGGGTTTTACCACCGAAACGCTGCACGGTCCGCTGTTGGAAGATTTATCTGCCTCGGGGATCTGGCTGGTTATCAGCTCCACCCACGGTGCCGGAGATATTCCGGACAACCTTTCTCCTTTCTATGAAGCATTGCAGGAACAGAAGCCCGATCTTTCTGCGGTCCGCTTTGGCGCAATCGGTATTGGCAGTCGTGAATATGACACCTTTTGTGGGGCTATCGATAAACTCGAGGCAGAACTCAAAAATTCCGGTGCAAAACAGACAGGCGAAACACTGAAGATCAACATTCTTGATCACGACATTCCGGAAGATCCGGCAGAAGAATGGCTGGGATCGTGGATTAATTTACTCAAATAAGTATACAGATCGTGCGATCTACTGTGGATAACTCTGTCAGGAAGCTTGGATCAACCGGTAGTTATCCAAAGAACAACCGTTGTTCAGTTTTTGAGTTGTGTATAACCCCTCATTCTGATCCCAGCTTATACGGTCCAGGATCACCGATCATTCACAGTTAATGATCCTTTCCAGGTTGTTGATCTTAAAAGTCGGATCCTTGTTATCCACAGGGCAGTGCGATCCTAATAAGAGATCACAATAGAACAGATCTCTAAATAAATAGATCTTCTTTTTAATACCCAGGATCCCAGGTCTTTCTCAAGCCGACAAAGTTGAGTAGAATCCACGGCCCGGGCTTCAATCCATTTTCATACCGCGTTATGCGAGGCAATCACCATGTTTTATCCGGATCCTTTTGACGTCATCATCATTGGCGGGGGTCATGCAGGCACCGAGGCCGCGATGGCTGCGGCGCGTATGGGTCAACAGACTCTGCTTTTGACACACAATATCGACACTCTGGGGCAGATGAGCTGCAACCCGGCGATCGGCGGTATTGGGAAGGGACATCTGGTAAAAGAAGTGGATGCACTCGGCGGTCTGATGGCGAAAGCGATCGATCAAGCGGGTATCCAGTTTAGGATACTAAACGCAAGCAAAGGACCGGCGGTTCGCGCTACCCGAGCTCAGGCGGATCGTGTGCGCTACCGTCAGGCGGTACGTACGGCGCTGGAGAACCAACCGAACCTGATGATCTTCCAGCAGGCGGTTGAAGATCTTATTGTCGAAAACGATCGCGTGGTCGGTGCTGTTACCCAAATGGGACTGAAGTTCCGTGCCAAAGCTGTGGTGCTCACCGTTGGGACGTTCCTCGACGGCAAAATTCATATCGGTCTGGATAATTACAGCGGTGGCCGTGCTGGCGATCCGCCATCCATTCCGCTCTCTCGCCGTTTGCGTGAACTGCCGCTGCGCGTTGGTCGTCTGAAAACCGGTACTCCGCCGCGTATTGATGCTCGAACCATCGACTTTAGCGTGCTGGCGCAACAGCATGGCGATAACCCAATGCCGGTATTCTCGTTTATGGGCAATGCGTCCCAGCATCCCCAGCAGGTGCCGTGTTATATCACTCATACCAACGAGAAAACCCATGATGTGATCCGCAGTAACCTCGATCGTAGCCCAATGTATGCAGGGGTGATCGAAGGTGTCGGCCCACGCTACTGCCCGTCGATCGAAGACAAAGTCATGCGCTTCGCAGACAGAAATCAGCATCAGATCTTCCTTGAACCGGAAGGACTGACCTCTAATGAAATTTATCCGAACGGTATCTCCACCAGCCTGCCGTTCGATGTGCAGATGCAAATCGTCCGCTCTATGCAGGGGATGGAAAACGCGAAGATCGTGCGTCCGGGTTATGCCATTGAGTATGACTTCTTCGATCCTCGCGACCTGAAACCGACGCTGGAGAGCAAGTTTATCCAGGGGCTGTTCTTTGCTGGTCAGATTAACGGCACTACCGGTTACGAAGAAGCCGCTGCGCAAGGTTTGCTGGCCGGTCTTAACGCTGCCCGTCTGTCTGCTGACAAAGAAGGTTGGGCTCCGGCACGTTCTCAGGCGTATCTCGGCGTACTGGTTGATGACCTGTGCACTTTAGGAACCAAAGAACCGTATCGTATGTTTACTTCGCGCGCAGAATATCGTCTGATGCTGCGCGAAGATAATGCGGATCTGCGTTTGACTGAAATCGGTCGTGAACTGGGCCTGGTGGATGACGAACGTTGGGTGCGCTTTAACGAGAAACTTGAGAATATCGAGCGTGAGCGTCAGCGTCTGAAATCGACCTGGGTAACCCCGTCGGCGGAAGCTGCAGCCGAAGTGAATGCTCACCTGACTGCGCCGCTTTCCCGTGAAGCCAGTGGTGAAGATCTGCTGCGTCGTCCGGAAATGACTTATGAAAAATTAACCACGCTGACGCCGTTTGCCCCTGCGTTGACAGACGAACAGGCGGCGGAACAGGTTGAGATTCAGGTTAAATACGAAGGTTATATCGCGCGCCAGCAAGATGAGATCGAAAAGCAGCTGCGTAACGAGAACACCCTGCTACCCGCGACACTGGATTACCGGCAGGTATCCGGTCTTTCTAACGAAGTGATCGCCAAACTTAACGATTACAAACCGGCCTCTATCGGCCAGGCTTCGCGTATTTCTGGCGTCACGCCTGCGGCCATCTCCATTCTGCTGGTGTGGCTGAAAAAACAGGGTATGCTGCGTCGTAGCGCATAACGCATTAAAAATGCCTGGTAAGCACCTGCTTACCAGGCAACGCATCAAGAACAGGTAATCACCGTGCTCAACAAACTCTCCTTACTGCTGAAAGACGCAGGTATTTCGCTTACTGATCACCAGAAAAACCAGCTTATTGCCTACGTGAATATGCTGCATAAATGGAACAAAGCGTACAACCTGACTTCGGTCCGCGATCCTAATGAGATGCTGGTACGCCATATTCTCGATAGCATTGTGGTGGCACCGTATCTGCAAGGTGAACGGTTTATCGATGTCGGCACCGGACCTGGACTGCCAGGCATTCCACTCTCTATCGTGCGTCCTGAAGCCCATTTCACTCTGTTGGATAGCCTTGGTAAACGCGTGCGTTTCCTTCGTCAGGTGCAACATGAGCTTAAACTGGAGAATATTGAACCAGTACAGAGCAGGGTAGAAGAGTTTCCTTCAGAGCCGCCATTTGATGGCGTAATTAGCCGCGCTTTTGCCTCTCTGAACGATATGGTGAGCTGGTGCCACCAGCTTCCTGGTGAGCAAGGCCGTTTCTACGCGCTGAAAGGGCAAATGCCGGAAGATGAAATCGCTTTGTTGCCCGAAGAATATCAGGTCGAATCAGTGGTTAAACTTCAGGTTCCAGCCCTGGATGGCGAACGTCATCTGGTGGTGATTAAAGCAAATAAAATTTAATTTTTATCAAAAAAATCATAAAAAATTGACCGGTTAGACTGTTAACAACAACCAGGTTTTCTACTGATATAACTGGTTACATTTAACGCAACGTTCACTCTTTTGCATCAACAAGATAATGTGGCTTTTTTTGGTAAGCAGAAAATAAGTCATTAGTGAAAATATCAGTCTGCTAAAAATCGGCGCTAAGAACCATCATTGGCTGTTAAAACATTATTAAAAATGTCAATGGGTGGTTTTTGTTGTGTAAATGTCATTTATTAAAACAGTATCTGTTTTTAGACTGAAATATCATAAACTTGCAAAGGCATCATTTGCCAAGTAAATAAATATGCTGTGCGCGAACATGCGCAATATGTGATCTGAAGCACGCTTTATCACCAGTGTTTACGCGTTATTTACAGTTTTTCATGATCGAACAGGGGTAGCGGAAAAGTCGCAATTGTATGCACTGGAAAAATATTTAAACATTTATTCACCTTTTGGCTACTTATTGTTTGAAATCACGGGGGCGCACCGTATAATTTGACCGCTTTTTGATGCTTGACTCTAAGCCTTAAAGAAAGTTTTATACGACACGCGGCATACCTCGAAGGGAGCAGGAGTGAAAAACGTGATGTCTGTGTCGCTCGTGAGTCGAAACGTTGCTCGGAAGCTTCTGCTCGTTCAGTTACTGGTGGTGATAGCAAGTGGATTGCTGTTCAGCCTCAAAGACCCCTTCTGGGGCGTCTCTGCAATAAGCGGGGGCCTGGCAGTCTTTCTGCCTAACGTTTTGTTTATGATATTTGCCTGGCGTCACCAGGCGCATACACCAGCGAAAGGCCGGGTTGCTTGGACATTCGCATTTGGCGAAGCTTTCAAAGTTCTGGCGATGTTGGTGTTACTGGTGGTGGCGTTGGCGGTTTTAAAGGCGGTATTCTTGCCGCTGATCGTTACGTGGGTTTTGGTGCTGGTGGTTCAGATACTGGCACCGGCTGTAATTAACAACAAAGGGTAAAAGGCATCATGGCTTCAGAAAATATGACGCCGCAGGATTACATAGGACACCACCTGAATAACCTTCAGCTGGACCTGCGTACATTCTCGCTGGTGGATCCACAAAACCCCCCAGCCACCTTCTGGACAATCAATATTGACTCCATGTTCTTCTCGGTGGTGCTGGGTCTGTTGTTCCTGGTTTTATTCCGTAGCGTAGCCAAAAAGGCGACCAGCGGTGTGCCAGGTAAGTTTCAGACCGCGATTGAGCTGGTGATCGGCTTTGTTAATGGTAGCGTGAAAGACATGTACCATGGCAAAAGCAAGCTGATTGCTCCGCTGGCCCTGACGATCTTCGTCTGGGTATTCCTGATGAACCTGATGGATTTACTGCCTATCGACCTGCTTCCGTACATTGCTGAACATGTACTGGGTCTGCCTGCACTGCGTGTGGTTCCGTCTGCGGACGTGAACGTAACGCTGTCTATGGCACTGGGCGTATTTATCCTGATTCTGTTCTACAACATCAAAATGAAAGGCATCGGCGGCTTCACGAAAGAGTTGACGCTGCAGCCGTTCAATCACTGGGCGTTCATTCCTGTCAACTTAATCCTTGAAGGGGTAAGCCTGCTGTCCAAACCAGTTTCACTCGGTTTGCGACTGTTCGGTAACATGTATGCCGGTGAGCTGATTTTCATTCTGATTGCTGGTCTGTTGCCGTGGTGGTCACAGTGGATCCTGAATGTGCCGTGGGCCATTTTCCACATCCTGATCATTACGCTGCAAGCCTTCATCTTCATGGTTCTGACGATCGTCTATCTGTCGATGGCGTCTGAAGAACATTAATTTACCAACACTACTACGTTTTAACTGAAACAAACTGGAGACTGTCATGGAAAACCTGAATATGGATCTGCTGTACATGGCTGCCGCTGTGATGATGGGTCTGGCGGCAATCGGTGCTGCGATCGGTATCGGCATCCTCGGGGGTAAATTCCTGGAAGGCGCAGCGCGTCAACCTGATCTGATTCCTCTGCTGCGTACTCAGTTCTTTATCGTTATGGGTCTGGTGGATGCTATCCCGATGATCGCTGTAGGTCTGGGTCTGTACGTGATGTTCGCTGTCGCGTAGTAAGCGTTGCTTTTATTTAAAGAGCAATATCAGAACGTTAACTAAATAGAGGCATTGTGCTGTGAATCTTAACGCAACAATCCTCGGCCAGGCCATCGCGTTTGTCCTGTTCGTTCTGTTCTGCATGAAGTACGTATGGCCGCCATTAATGGCAGCCATCGAAAAACGTCAAAAAGAAATTGCTGACGGCCTTGCTTCCGCAGAACGAGCACATAAGGACCTTGACCTTGCAAAGGCCAGCGCGACCGACCAGCTGAAAAAAGCGAAAGCGGAAGCCCAGGTAATCATCGAGCAGGCGAACAAACGCCGCTCGCAGATTCTGGACGAAGCGAAAGCTGAGGCAGAACAGGAACGTACTAAAATCGTGGCCCAGGCGCAGGCAGAAATTGAAGCCGAGCGTAAACGTGCCCGTGAAGAGCTGCGTAAGCAAGTTGCTATCCTGGCTGTTGCTGGCGCCGAGAAGATCATCGAACGTTCCGTGGATGAAGCTGCTAACAGCGACATCGTGGATAAACTTGTCGCTGAACTGTAAGGAGGGAGGGGCTGATGTCTGAATTTATTACGGTAGCTCGCCCCTACGCCAAAGCAGCTTTTGACTTTGCCGTCGAACACCAAAGTGTAGAACGCTGGCAGGACATGCTGGCGTTTGCCGCCGAGGTAACCAAAAACGAACAAATGGCAGAGCTTCTCTCTGGCGCGCTTGCGCCAGAAACGCTCGCCGAGTCGTTTATCGCAGTTTGTGGTGAGCAACTGGACGAAAACGGTCAGAACCTGATTCGGGTAATGGCTGAAAATGGTCGTCTTAACGCGCTCCCGGATGTTCTGGAGCAGTTTATTCACCTTCGTGCCGTGAGTGAGGCTACCGCTGAGGTAGACGTCATTTCCGCTGCCGCACTGAGTGAACAACAGCTCGCGAAAATTTCTGCTGCGATGGAAAAACGTCTGTCACGCAAAGTTAAGCTGAATTGCAAAATCGATAAGTCTGTAATGGCAGGCGTTATCATCCGAGCGGGTGATATGGTCATTGATGGCAGCGTACGCGGTCGTCTTGAGCGCCTTGCAGACGTCTTGCAGTCTTAAGGGGACTGGAGCATGCAACTGAATTCCACCGAAATCAGCGAACTGATCAAGCAGCGCATTGCTCAGTTCAATGTTGTGAGTGAAGCTCACAACGAAGGTACTATTGTTTCTGTAAGTGACGGTGTTATCCGCATTCACGGCCTGGCCGATTGTATGCAGGGTGAAATGATCTCCCTGCCGGGTAACCGTTACGCTATCGCACTGAACCTCGAGCGCGACTCTGTAGGTGCGGTTGTTATGGGTCCGTACGCTGACCTTGCCGAAGGCATGAAAGTTAAGTGTACTGGCCGTATCCTGGAAGTTCCGGTTGGCCGTGGCCTGCTGGGCCGTGTGGTTAACACTCTGGGTGCACCAATCGACGGTAAAGGTCCGCTGGATCACGACGGCTTCTCTGCTGTAGAAGCAATCGCTCCGGGCGTTATCGAACGTCAGTCCGTAGATCAGCCGGTACAGACCGGTTATAAAGCCGTTGACTCCATGATCCCAATCGGTCGTGGTCAGCGTGAATTGATCATCGGTGACCGTCAGACAGGTAAAACCGCACTGGCTATCGATGCCATCATCAACCAGCGCGATTCCGGTATCAAATGTATCTATGTCGCTATCGGCCAGAAAGCGTCCACCATTTCTAACGTGGTACGTAAACTGGAAGAGCACGGCGCACTGGCTAACACCATCGTTGTGGTAGCAACCGCGTCTGAATCCGCTGCACTGCAATACCTGGCACCGTATGCCGGTTGCGCAATGGGCGAATACTTCCGTGACCGCGGTGAAGATGCGCTGATCATTTACGATGACCTGTCTAAACAGGCTGTTGCTTACCGTCAGATCTCCCTGCTGCTCCGTCGTCCGCCAGGACGTGAAGCATTCCCGGGCGACGTTTTCTACCTCCACTCTCGTCTGCTGGAGCGTGCTGCACGTGTTAACGCCGAATACGTTGAAGCCTTCACCAAAGGTGAAGTGAAAGGGAAAACCGGTTCTCTGACCGCACTGCCGATTATCGAAACTCAGGCGGGTGACGTTTCTGCGTTCGTTCCGACCAACGTAATCTCCATTACCGATGGTCAGATCTTCCTGGAAACCAACCTGTTCAACGCCGGTATTCGTCCTGCGGTTAACCCGGGTATTTCCGTATCCCGTGTTGGTGGTGCAGCACAGACCAAGATCATGAAAAAACTGTCCGGTGGTATCCGTACCGCTCTGGCACAGTATCGTGAACTGGCAGCGTTCTCTCAGTTTGCATCCGACCTTGACGATGCAACACGTAAGCAGCTTGACCACGGTCAGAAAGTGACCGAACTGCTGAAACAGAAACAGTATGCGCCGATGTCCGTTGCGCAGCAGTCTCTGGTTCTGTTCGCAGCAGAACGTGGTTACCTGGCGGATGTTGAACTGTCGAAAATTGGCAGCTTCGAAGCCGCTCTGCTGGCTTACGTCGACCGTGATCACGCTCCGTTGATGCAAGAGATCAACCAGACCGGTGGCTACAACGACGAAATCGAAGGCAAGCTGAAAGGCATCCTCGATTCCTTCAAAGCAACCCAATCCTGGTAACGTCTGGCGGCTTGCCTTAGGGCAGGCCGCAAGGCATTGAGGAGAAGCTCATGGCCGGCGCAAAAGAGATACGTAGTAAGATCGCAAGCGTCCAGAACACGCAAAAGATCACTAAAGCGATGGAGATGGTCGCCGCTTCCAAAATGCGTAAATCGCAGGATCGCATGGCGGCCAGCCGTCCTTATGCAGAAACCATGCGCAAAGTGATTGGTCACCTTGCACACGGTAATCTGGAATATAAGCACCCTTACCTGGAAGACCGCGACGTTAAACGCGTGGGCTACCTGGTGGTGTCGACCGACCGTGGTTTGTGCGGTGGTTTGAACATTAACCTGTTCAAAAAACTGCTGGCGGAAATGAAGACCTGGACCGACAAAGGCGTTCAATGCGACCTCGCAATGATCGGCTCGAAAGGCGTGTCGTTCTTCAACTCCGTGGGCGGCAATGTTGTTGCCCAGGTCACCGGCATGGGGGATAACCCTTCCCTGTCCGAACTGATCGGTCCGGTAAAAGTGATGTTGCAGGCCTACGACGAAGGCCGTCTGGACAAGCTTTACATTGTCAGCAACAAATTTATTAACACCATGTCTCAGGTTCCGACCATCAGCCAGCTGCTGCCGTTACCGGCATCAGATGATGATGATCTGAAACATAAATCCTGGGATTACCTGTACGAACCCGATCCGAAGGCGTTGCTGGATACCCTGCTGCGTCGTTATGTCGAATCTCAGGTTTATCAGGGCGTGGTTGAAAACCTGGCCAGCGAGCAGGCCGCCCGTATGGTGGCGATGAAAGCCGCGACCGACAATGGCGGCAGCCTGATTAAAGAGCTGCAGTTGGTATACAACAAAGCTCGTCAGGCCAGCATTACTCAGGAACTCACCGAGATCGTCTCGGGGGCCGCCGCGGTTTAAACAGGTTATTTCGTAGAGGATTTAAGATGGCTACTGGAAAGATTGTCCAGGTAATCGGCGCCGTAGTTGACGTCGAATTCCCTCAGGATGCCGTACCGCGCGTGTACGATGCTCTTGAGGTGCAAAATGGTAATGAGCGTCTGGTGCTGGAAGTTCAGCAGCAGCTCGGCGGCGGTATCGTGCGTACCATCGCAATGGGTTCCTCCGACGGTCTGCGTCGCGGTCTGGATGTAAAAGACCTCGAACACCCGATCGAAGTCCCGGTAGGTAAAGCGACTCTGGGCCGTATCATGAACGTACTGGGTGAACCGGTCGACATGAAAGGCGAGATCGGTGAAGAAGAGCGTTGGGCGATTCACCGCGCAGCACCTTCCTACGAAGAGCTGTCAAACTCTCAGGAACTGCTGGAAACCGGTATCAAAGTTATCGACCTGATGTGTCCGTTCGCTAAGGGCGGTAAAGTTGGTCTGTTCGGTGGTGCGGGTGTAGGTAAAACCGTAAACATGATGGAGCTCATTCGTAACATCGCGATCGAGCACTCCGGTTACTCTGTGTTTGCGGGCGTAGGTGAACGTACTCGTGAGGGTAACGACTTCTACCACGAAATGACCGACTCCAACGTTATCGACAAAGTATCCCTGGTGTATGGCCAGATGAACGAGCCGCCGGGAAACCGTCTGCGCGTTGCTCTGACCGGTCTGACCATGGCTGAGAAATTCCGTGACGAAGGTCGTGACGTTCTGCTGTTCGTTGACAACATCTATCGTTACACCCTGGCCGGTACGGAAGTATCCGCACTGCTGGGCCGTATGCCTTCAGCGGTAGGTTATCAGCCGACCCTGGCGGAAGAGATGGGCGTTCTGCAGGAACGTATCACCTCCACCAAAACTGGTTCTATCACCTCCGTACAGGCGGTATACGTACCTGCGGATGACTTGACTGACCCGTCTCCGGCAACCACCTTTGCGCACCTTGACGCAACCGTGGTACTGAGCCGTCAGATCGCGTCTCTGGGTATCTACCCGGCCGTTGACCCGCTGGACTCCACCAGCCGTCAGCTGGACCCGCTGGTGGTTGGTCAGGAACACTACGACACCGCGCGTGGCGTTCAGTCCATCCTGCAACGTTATCAGGAACTGAAAGACATCATCGCCATCCTGGGTATGGATGAACTGTCTGAAGAAGACAAACTGGTGGTAGCGCGTGCTCGTAAGATCCAGCGCTTCCTGTCCCAGCCGTTCTTCGTGGCAGAAGTATTCACCGGTTCTCCGGGTAAATACGTCTCCCTGAAAGACACCATCCGTGGCTTTAAAGGCATCATGGAAGGCGAATACGATCACCTGCCGGAGCAGGCGTTCTACATGGTCGGTTCCATCGAAGAAGCTGTGGAAAAAGCCAAAAAACTTTAACGCCTTAATCGGAGGGTGATATGGCAATGACTTACCACCTGGACGTCGTCAGCGCAGAGCAACAAATGTTCTCTGGTCTGGTCGAGAAAATCCAGGTAACGGGTAGCGAAGGTGAACTGGGGATCTACCCTGGCCACGCACCGCTGCTCACCGCCATTAAGCCTGGTATGATTCGCATCGTGAAACAGCACGGTCACGAAGAGTTTATCTATCTGTCTGGCGGTATTCTTGAAGTGCAGCCTGGCAACGTGACCGTTCTGGCCGACACCGCAATTCGCGGCCAGGATCTCGACGAAGCGCGAGCCATGGAAGCGAAACGTAAGGCTGAAGAGCACATTAGCAGCTCTCACGGCGACGTAGATTACGCTCAGGCGTCTGCGGAACTGGCCAAAGCGATCGCGCAGCTGCGCGTTATCGAGTTGACCAAAAAAGCGATGTAACACCGGCTTGAAAAGCACAAAAGCCAGTCTGGAAACAGGCTGGCTTTTTTTTACGCGTTGACCCGTCCTGAAGAGCGTTCACATAGATCCTGCTGATATAAAACACCCCTGTTTTCCCGTTTATTCATTGATCGAAATAAGAGCAAAAACATCCACCTGACGCTTAAATGAAGGTACTGCCTTAATTTTCTGCAGACAAAAGGCGTGACGATGGTCGAAAATGGCACTTTCGTCAGCGGGGATAATCCGTTATTGAACAATTTATCCTCTGTCCATTTCACGATGAAAAAAATGTAGTTTTTTCAAGGTGAAGCGGTTTAAATTCGTTCTCAAATTACAGTCAGGACGCGTATGTTGAATAATGCTATGAGCGTAGTGATCCTTGCCGCAGGCAAAGGCACGCGCATGTATTCCGATCTTCCGAAAGTGCTGCATACCCTTGCCGGGAAAGCGATGGTTCAGCATGTCATTGATGCTGCGAATGAATTAGGCGCAGCGCACGTTCACCTGGTGTACGGTCACGGCGGCGACCTGCTTAAACAGGCGCTGAAAGACGACAACCTTAACTGGGTGCTTCAGGCAGAGCAGCTGGGTACGGGTCATGCAATGCAGCAGGCCGCACCTTTCTTTGCCGATGATGAAGACATTTTAATGCTCTACGGCGACGTGCCGCTGATCTCTGTCGAAACACTCCAGCGCCTGCGTGATGCTAAACCCCAGGGTGGCATTGGTCTGCTGACGGTGAAACTGGATGATCCGACCGGTTATGGACGTATCACCCGTGAAAATGGCAAAGTTACCGGCATTGTTGAGCACAAAGATGCCACCGACGAGCAGCGTCAGATTCAGGAGATCAACACCGGCATTCTGATTGCCAACGGCGCAGATATGAAACGCTGGCTGGCGAAGCTGACCAACAATAATTCTCAGGGCGAATACTACATCACCGACATTATTGCGTTGGCGTATCAGGAAGGGCGTGAAATCGTCGCCGTTCATCCGCAACGTTTAAGCGAAGTAGAAGGTGTGAATAACCGCCTGCAACTCTCCCGTCTGGAGCGCGTTTACCAGTCCGAACAGGCTGAAAAACTGCTGTTAGCAGGCGTTATGCTGCGCGATCCGGCGCGTTTTGATCTGCGCGGTACGCTTACTCACGGGCGCGATGTTGAAATTGATACTAACGTTATCATCGAGGGCAACGTGACTCTCGGTCATCGCGTGAAAATCGGCACCGGTTGCGTGATTAAAAACAGCGTGATTGGCGATGATTGCGAAATCAGTCCGTATACCGTTGTGGAAGACGCGAATCTGGCAGCGGCCTGTACTATTGGCCCGTTTGCCCGTC
The DNA here is from genome assembly GCF_053555815.1 of Shigella sp. SIG6. NCBI lineage: Bacteria > Pseudomonadati > Pseudomonadota > Gammaproteobacteria > Enterobacterales > Enterobacteriaceae > Shigella > Shigella sp. SIG6. The sequence goes on from NZ_JBQZXC010000039.1 coordinate 17,031, forward strand.
TGCGTCCTGGTGCTGAGTTGCTGGAAGGTGCACACGTTGGTAACTTCGTTGAGATGAAAAAAGTGCGTCTGGGTAAAGGCACGAAAGCCGGGCATCTGACTTACCTGGGCGATGCGGAAATTGGCGATAACGTTAACATCGGCGCGGGAACCATTACCTGCAACTACGATGGTGCGAATAAATTTAAGACCATTATCGGCGACGATGTGTTTGTCGGTTCCGACACTCAGCTGGTGGCCCCGGTAACAGTAGGCAAAGGCGCGACCATTGCTGCGGGTACAACTGTGACGCGTAATGTCGGCGAAAATGCATTAGCTATCAGCCGTGTGCCGCAGACTCAGAAAGAAGGCTGGCGTCGTCCGGTAAAGAAAAAGTAATTCTGGCCGGGTAATCCGGTCATCTGGGATGAGGAGATAACATAATCTCCCTCCCACAAGCAGTAACTATAAAAATAACCCCACTCTCTACAAGGCTCGGGGCGCCCGAAAAAACGGGCATACAGGTTGACCGACAACGATATAAATCGGAATCAAAAACTATGTGTGGAATTGTTGGCGCGATCGCGCAACGTGATGTAGCAGAAATCCTTCTTGAAGGTTTACGTCGTCTGGAATACCGCGGATATGACTCTGCCGGTCTGGCCGTTGTTGATGCGGAAGGTCATATGACTCGCCTGCGTCGCCTCGGTAAAGTCCAGATGCTGGCTCAGGCAGCGGAAGAACATCCTCTGCATGGCGGCACCGGTATTGCTCACACTCGCTGGGCGACCCACGGTGAACCTTCAGAAGCTAACGCGCATCCGCATGTTTCTGAACACATTGTGGTGGTGCATAATGGCATCATCGAAAACCATGAACCGCTGCGTGAAGAGTTAAAAGCGCGTGGCCATACCTTCGTTTCTGAAACCGACACCGAAGTGATTGCCCATCTGGTGAACTGGGAGCTGAAACAAGGCGGGACTCTGCGTGAGGCTGTTCTGCGTGCTATCCCGCAGCTGCGCGGTGCGTACGGTACAGTGATCATGGACTCCCGTCACCCGGATACCCTGCTGGCGGCACGTTCTGGTAGTCCGCTGGTGATTGGCCTGGGTATGGGCGAAAACTTTATCGCTTCTGACCAGCTGGCGCTGTTGCCGGTGACCCGTCGCTTTATCTTCCTTGAAGAGGGCGATATTGCGGAAATCACTCGCCGTTCGGTAAACATCTTCGATAAAACTGGCGCGGAAGTAAAACGTCAGGATATCGAATCCAATCTGCAATATGACGCGGGCGATAAAGGTATTTACCGTCACTACATGCAGAAAGAGATCTACGAACAGCCGAACGCGATAAAAAACACCCTTACCGGGCGCATCAGCCACGGTCAGGTTGATTTAAGCGAGCTGGGACCGAACGCCGACGAACTGCTGTCGAAGGTTGAGCATATTCAGATCCTCGCCTGTGGTACTTCTTATAACTCCGGTATGGTTTCCCGCTACTGGTTTGAATCGCTGGCAGGTATTCCGTGCGACGTCGAAATCGCCTCTGAATTCCGCTATCGTAAATCTGCCGTGCGTCGTAACAGCCTGATGATCACCTTGTCACAGTCTGGCGAAACCGCGGATACCCTGGCGGGCCTGCGTCTGTCGAAAGAGCTGGGTTACCTTGGTTCGCTGGCAATCTGTAACGTTCCGGGTTCTTCTCTGGTGCGCGAATCCGATCTGGCGCTGATGACCAACGCGGGTACGGAAATCGGCGTGGCGTCCACTAAAGCATTCACCACTCAGTTAACTGTGCTGTTGATGCTGGTGGCGAAGCTGTCTCGCCTGAAAGGTCTGGATGCCTCCATTGAACATGACATTGTGCATGGTCTGCAGGCGCTGCCGAGCCGTATTGAGCAGATGCTGTCTCAGGATAAACGCATTGAAGCTCTGGCAGAAGATTTCTCTGACAAACATCACGCGCTGTTCCTGGGCCGTGGCGATCAGTACCCAATCGCGCTGGAAGGCGCATTGAAGCTGAAAGAGATCTCTTACATTCACGCTGAAGCCTACGCTGCAGGCGAGCTGAAACACGGCCCGCTGGCGCTGATTGACGCGGATATGCCGGTTATCGTCGTTGCACCGAACAACGAACTGTTGGAAAAACTGAAATCCAACATTGAAGAAGTTCGTGCGCGTGGCGGTCAATTGTATGTCTTCGCCGATCAGGATGCGGGTTTTGTAAGTAGCGATAACATGCACATCATCGAGATGCCGCATGTGGAAGAGGTGATTGCACCGATCTTCTACACCGTTCCGCTGCAGCTGCTGGCTTACCATGTCGCGCTGATCAAAGGCACCGACGTTGACCAGCCGCGTAACCTGGCAAAATCGGTTACGGTTGAGTAATCACTATCATAGATAAAAAAGGGCTTGTGGGCGGACAATAAAGTCTTAAACTGAACAAAATAGATCTAAACTATGACAATAAAGTCTTAAACTAGACAGAATAGTTGTAAACTGAAATCAGTCCAGTTATGCTGTGAAAAAGCATACTGGACTTTTGTTATGGCTAAAGCAAACTCTTCATTTTCTGAAGTGCAAATTGCCCGTCGTATTAAAGAGGGGCGTGGCCAAGGGCATGGTAAAGACTATATTCCATGGCTAACAGTACAAGAAGTTCCTTCTTCAGGTCGTTCCCACCGTATTTATTCTCATAAGACGGGACGAGTCCATCATTTGCTATCTGACTTAGAGCTTGCTGTTTTTCTCAGTCTTGAGTGGGAGAGCAGCGTGCTAGATATACGCGAGCAGTTCCCCTTATTACCTAGTGATACCAGGCAGATTGCAATAGATAGTGGTATTAAGCATCCTGTTATTCGTGGTGTAGATCAGGTTATGTCTACTGATTTTTTAGTGGACTGCAAAGATGGTCCTTTTGAGCAGTTTGCTATTCAAGTCAAACCTGCAGCAGCCTTACAAGACGAGCGTACCTTAGAAAAACTAGAACTAGAGCGTCGCTATTGGCAGCAAAAGCAAATTCCTTGGTTCATTTTTACTGATAAAGAAATAAATCCCGTAGTAAAAGAAAATATTGAATGGCTTTATTCAGTGAAAACAGAAGAAGTTTCTGCGGAGCTTTTAGCACAACTATCCCCATTGGCCCATATCCTGCAAGAAAAAGGAGATGAAAACATTATCAATGTCTGTAAGCAGGTTGATATTGCTTATGATTTGGAGTTAGGCAAAACATTGAGTGAGATACGAGCCTTAACCGCAAATGGTTTTATTAAGTTCAATATTTATAAGTCTTTCAGGGCAAATAAGTGTGCAGATCTCTGTATTAGCCAAGTAGTGAATATGGAGGAGTTGCGCTATGTGGCAAATTAATGAGGTTGTGCTATTTGATAATGATCCGTATCGCATTTTGGCTATAGAGGATGGCCAAGTTGTCTGGATGCAAATAAGCGCTGATAAAGGAGTTCCACAAGCTAGGGCTGAGTTGTTGCTAATGCAGTATTTAGATGAAGGCCGCTTAGTTAGAACTGATGACCCTTATGTACATCTTGATTTAGAAGAGCCGTCTGTAGATTCTGTCAGCTTCCAGAAGCGCGAGGAGGATTATCGAAAAATTCTTCCTATTATTAATAGTAAGGATCGTTTCGACCCTAAAGTCAGAAGCGAACTCGTTGAGCATGTGGTCCAAGAACATAAGGTTACTAAGGCTACAGTTTATAAGTTGTTACGCCGTTACTGGCAGCGTGGTCAAACGCCTAATGCATTAATTCCTGACTACAAAAACAGCGGTGCACCAGGGGAAAGACGTTCAGCGACAGGAACAGCAAAGATTGGCCGAGCCAGAGAATATGGTAAGGGTGAAGGAACCAAGGTAACGCCCGAGATTGAACGCCTTTTTAGGTTGACCATAGAAAAGCACCTGTTAAATCAAAAAGGTACAAAGACCACCGTTGCCTATAGACGATTTGTGGACTTGTTTGCTCAGTATTTTCCTCGCATTCCCCAAGAGGATTACCCAACACTACGTCAGTTTCGTTATTTTTATGATCGAGAATACCCTAAAGCTCAGCGCTTAAAGTCTAGAGTTAAAGCAGGGGTATATAAAAAAGACGTACGACCCTTAAGTAGTACAGCCACTTCTCAGGCGTTAGGCCCTGGGAGTCGTTATGAGATTGATGCCACGATTGCTGATATTTATTTAGTGGATCATCATGATCGCCAAAAAATCATAGGAAGACCAACGCTTTACATTGTGATTGATGTGTTTAGTCGGATGATCACGGGCTTTTATATCGGCTTTGAAAATCCGTCTTATGTGGTGGCGATGCAGGCTTTTGTAAATGCTTGCTCTGACAAAACGGCCATTTGTGCCCAGCATGATATTGAGATTAGTAGCTCAGACTGGCCGTGTGTAGGTTTGCCAGATGTGTTGCTAGCGGACCGTGGCGAATTAATGAGTCATCAGGTCGAAGCCTTAGTTTCTAGTTTTAATGTGCGAGTGGAAAGTGCTCCACCTAGACGTGGCGATGCTAAAGGCATAGTGGAAAGCACTTTTAGAACACTACAAGCCGAGTTTAAGTCCTTTGCACCTGGCATTGTAGAGGGCAGTCGGATCAAAAGCCATGGTGAAACAGACTATAGGTTAGATGCATCTCTGTCGGTATTTGAGTTCACACAAATTATTTTGCGTACGATCTTATTCAGAAATAACCATCTGGTGATGGATAAATACGATCGAGATGCTGATTTTCCTACAGATTTACCGTCTATTCCTGTCCAGCTATGGCAATGGGGTATGCAGCATCGTACAGGTAGTTTAAGGGCTGTGGAGCAAGAGCAGTTGCGAGTAGCGTTACTGCCTCGCCGAAAGGTCTCTATTTCTTCATTTGGCGTTAATTTGTGGGGTTTGTATTACTCGGGGTCAGAGATTCTGCGTGAGGGTTGGTTGCAGCGGAGCACTGATATAGCTAGACCTCAACATTTAGAAGCGGCTTATGACCCAGTGCTGGTTGATACGATTTATTTGTTTCCGCAAGTTGGCAGCCGTGTATTTTGGCGCTGTAATCTGACGGAACGTAGTCGGCAGTTTAAAGGTCTCTCATTTTGGGAGGTTTGGGATATACAAGCACAAGAAAAACACAATAAAGCCAATGCGAAGCAGGATGAGTTAACTAAACGCAGGGAGCTTGAGGCGTTTATTCAGCAAACCATTCAGAAAGCGAATAAGTTAACGCCCAGTACTACTGAGCCCAAATCAACACGCATTAAGCAGATTAAAACTAATAAAAAAGAAGCCGTGACCTCGGAGCGTAAAAAACGTGCGGAGCATTTGAAGCCAAGCTCTTCAGGTGATGAGGCTAAAGTTATTCCTTTCAACGCAGTGGAAGCGGATGATCAAGAAGATTACAGCCTACCCACATACGTGCCTGAATTATTTCAGGATCCACCAGAAAAGGATGAGTCATGAGTGCTACCCGGATTCAAGCAGTTTATCGTGATACGGGGGTAGAGGCTTATCGTGATAATCCTTTTATCGAGGCCTTACCACCATTACAAGAGTCAGTGAATAGTGCTGCATCACTGAAATCCTCTTTACAGCTTACTTCCTCTGACTTGCAAAAGTCCCGTGTTATCAGAGCTCATACCATTTGTCGTATTCCAGATGACTATTTTCAGCCATTAGGTACGCATTTGCTACTAAGTGAGCGTATTTCGGTCATGATTCGAGGTGGCTACGTAGGCAGAAATCCTAAAACAGGAGATTTACAAAAGCATTTACAAAATGGTTATGAGCGTGTTCAAACGGGAGAGTTGGAGACATTTCGCTTTGAGGAGGCACGATCTACGGCACAAAGCTTATTGTTAATTGGTTGTTCTGGTAGTGGGAAGACGACCTCTCTTCATCGTATTCTAGCCACGTATCCTCAGGTGATTTACCATCGTGAACTCAATGTAGAGCAGGTGGTGTATTTGAAAATAGACTGCTCGCATAATGGTTCGCTAAAAGAAATCTGCTTGAATTTTTTCAGAGCGTTGGATCGAGCCTTGGGCTCGAACTATGAGCGTCGTTATGGCTTAAAACGTCATGGTATAGAAACCATGTTGGCTTTGATGTCGCAAATAGCCAATGCACATGCTTTAGGGTTGTTGGTTATTGATGAAATTCAGCATTTAAGCCGCTCTCGTTCGGGTGGATCTCAAGAGATGCTGAACTTTTTTGTGACGATGGTGAATATTATTGGCGTACCAGTGATGTTGATTGGTACCCCTAAAGCACGAGAGATTTTTGAGGCTGATTTGCGGTCTGCACGTAGAGGGGCAGGGTTTGGAGCTATATTCTGGGATCCTATACAACAAACGCAACGTGGAAAGCCCAATCAAGAGTGGATCGCTTTTACGGATAATCTTTGGCAATTACAGCTTTTACAACGCAAAGATGCGCTGTTATCGGATGAGGTCCGTGATGTGTGGTATGAGCTAAGCCAAGGAGTGATGGACATTGTAGTAAAACTTTTTGTACTCGCTCAGCTCCGTGCGCTAGCTTTAGGCAATGAGCGTATTACCGCTGGTTTATTGCGGCAAGTGTATCAAGATGAGTTAAAGCCTGTGCACCCCATGCTAGAGGCATTACGCTCGGGTATCCCAGAACGCATTGCTCGTTATTCTGATCTAGTCGTTCCCGAGATTGATAAACGGTTAATCCAACTTCAGCTAGATATCGCAGCGATACAAGAACAAACACCAGAAGAAAAAGCCCTTCAAGAGTTAGATACCGAAGATCAGCGTCATTTATATCTGATGCTGAAAGAGGATTACGATTCAAGCCTGTTAATTCCCACTATTAAAAAAGCGTTTAGCCAGAATCCAACGATGACAAGACAAAAGTTACTGCCTCTTGTTTTGCAGTGGTTGATGGAAGGCGAAACGGTAGTGTCAGAACTAGAAAAGCCCTCCAAGAGTAAAAAGGTTTCGGCTATAAAGGTAGTCAAGCCCAGCGACTGGGATAGCTTGCCTGATACGGATTTACGTTATATCTATTCACAACGCCAACCTGAAAAAACCATGCATGAACGGTTAAAAGGGAAAGGGGTAATAGTGGATATGGCGAGCTTATTTAAACAAGCAGGTTAGCCATGAGAAACTTTCCTGTTCCGTACTCGAATGAGCTGATTTATAGCACTATTGCACGGGCAGGCGTTTATCAAGGGATTGTTAGTCCTAAGCAGCTGTTGGATGAGGTGTATGGCAACCGCAAGGTGGTCGCTACCTTAGGTCTGCCCTCGCATTTAGGTGTGATAGCAAGACATCTACATCAAACAGGACGTTACGCTGTTCAGCAGCTTATTTATGAGCATACCTTATTCCCTTTATATGCTCCGTTTGTAGGCAAGGAGCGCCGAGACGAAGCTATTCGGTTAATGGAGTACCAAGCGCAAGGTGCGGTGCATTTAATGCTAGGAGTCGCTGCTTCTAGAGTTAAGAGCGATAACCGCTTTAGATACTGCCCTGATTGCGTTGCTCTTCAGCTAAATAGGTATGGGGAAGCCTTTTGGCAACGAGATTGGTATTTGCCCGCTTTGCCATATTGTCCAAAACACGGTGCTTTAGTCTTCTTTGATAGAGCTGTAGATGATCACCGACATCAATTTTGGGCTTTGGGTCATACTGAGCTGCTTTCAGACTACCCCAAAGACTCCCTATCTCAATTAACAGCACTAGCTGCTTATATAGCCCCTCTGTTAGATGCTCCACGAGCGCAAGAGCTTTCCCCAAGCCTTGAGCAGTGGACGCTGTTTTATCAGCGCTTAGCGCAGGATCTAGGGCTAACCAAAAGCAAGCACATTCGTCATGACTTGGTGGCGGAGAGAGTGAGGCAGACTTTTAGTGATGAGGCACTAGAGAAACTGGATTTAAAGTTGGCAGAGAACAAGGACACGTGTTGGCTGAAAAGTATATTCCGTAAGCATAGAAAAGCCTTTAGTTATTTACAGCATAGTATTGTGTGGCAAGCCTTATTGCCAAAACTAACGGTTATAGAAGCGCTACAGCAGGCAAGTGCTCTTACTGAGCACTCTATAACGACAAGACCTGTTAGCCAGTCTGTGCAACCTAACTCTGAAGATTTATCTGTTAAGCATAAAGACTGGCAGCAACTAGTGCATAAATACCAAGGAATTAAGGCGGCAAGACAGTCTTTAGAGGGTGGGGTGCTATACGCTTGGCTTTACCGACATGACAGGGATTGGCTAGTTCACTGGAATCAACAGCATCAACAAGAGCGTCTGGCACCCGCCCCTAGAGTTGATTGGAACCAAAGAGATCGAATTGCTGTACGACAACTATTAAGAATCATAAAGCGTCTAGATAGTAGCCTTGATCACCCAAGAGCGACATCGAGCTGGCTGTTAAAGCAAACTCCTAACGGAACCTCTCTTGCAAAAAATCTACAGAAACTGCCTTTGGTAGCGCTTTGCTTAAAGCGTTACTCAGAGAGTGTGGAAGATTATCAAATTAGACGGATTAGCCAAGCTTTTATTAAGCTTAAACAGGAAGATGTTGAGCTTAGGCGCTGGCGATTATTAAGAAGTGCAACGTTATCTAAAGAGCGGATAACTGAGGAAGCACAAAGATTCTTGGAAATGGTTTATGGGGAAGAGTGAGTGGTTAGGCTAGCTACATTTAATGACAATGTGCAGGTTGTACATATTGGTCATTTATTCCGTAACTCGGGTCATAAGGAGTGGCGTATTTTTGTTTGGTTTAATCCAATGCAAGAACGGAAATGGACTCGATTTACTCATTTGCCTTTATTAAGTCGAGCTAAGGTGGTTAACAGTACAACAAAGCAAATAAATAAGGCGGATCGTGTGATTGAGTTTGAAGCATCGGATCTTCAACGAGCCAAAATAATCGATTTTCCTAATCTCTCGTCCTTTGCTTCCGTACGCAACAAGGATGGAGCGCAGAGTTCATTTATTTACGAAGCTGAAACACCATATAGCAAGACTCGTTATCACATCCCACAGTTAGAGCTAGCTCGGTCATTATTTTTAATTAACTCCTATTTCTGTCGAAGCTGTTTGAGCAGTACCGCTTTACAGCAAGAGTTCGACGTTCAGTATGAGGTTGAGCGAGATCATTTAGAGATAAGGATCTTACCCAGTTCATCGTTTCCTAAAGGGGCGTTAGAGCAGTCGGCCGTAGTGCAGCTTTTGGTTTGGTTGTTTTCGGATCAAGATGTTATGGATTCGTATGAAAGTATTTTTAGGCACTATCAACAAAATAGAGAAATTAAGAACGGCGTTGAAAGCTGGTGCTTTAGCTTTGACCCTCCGCCCATGCAGGGTTGGAAATTACATGTAAAAGGACGTTCTTCTAACGAGGATAAGGATTATTTAGTTGAGGAAATAGTAGGTTTAGAAATCAACGCTATGCTTCCTAGCACAACAGCTATTAGCCATGCCTCTTTTCAGGAAAAGGAGGCAGGTGATGGTAGTACGCAGCACATAGCGGTTTCAACAGAGTCAGTTGTTGATGATGAGCATCTACAGTTGGACGATGAGGAAACAGCCAATATAGACACAGACACACGAGTCATAGAGGCTGAGCCGACATGGATAAGTTTTAGTAGACCTAGTCGAATTGAAAAATCTCGCAGGGCAAGAAAAAGTAGCCAAACTATTTTAGAAAAAGAAGAAGCAACAACAAGTGAAAATAGTAATTTGGTTAGTACTGATGAGCCACACTTAGGTGGTGTCCTAGCAGCGGCAGATGTGGGTGGGAAGCAGGATGCAACCAATTACAACTCTATTTTTGCTAATCGATTTGCTGCTTTTGATGAGCTACTTTCAATTCTAAAAACTAAATTTGCATGTCGGGTGCTTTTTGAAGAAACCTTGGTTTTGCCAAAAGTTGGGCGTAGCCGATTACATCTGTGTAAAGATGGCTCACCAAGAGTGATTAAAGCCGTTGGGGTGCAACGTAATGGCAGTGAATTTGTATTGCTAGAGGTGGATGCATCGGATGGGGTGAAAATGCTTTCTACCAAAGTGTTGAGTGGCGTTGATAGCGAAACATGGCGGAATGATTTTGAAAAGATACGGCGTGGAGTGGTGAAGAGCTCATTGAATTGGCCAAATAGTTTGTTTGATCAATTATATGGACAAGACGGGCATAGAGGGGTGAATCATCCAAAGGGGTTGGGGGAGCTGCAAGTATCGAGAGAGGATATGGAAGGGTGGGCTGAGAGAGTGGTTAGAGAGCAATTTACGCATTAAAGGAATGACTGAAAGAGCCTGTAAACCCTTTTGTGTAAGTGCTTTTGCCGGTCAGTTAAAGGTGGCCATTTAAACGGTCACCAAATTCGATCATAAAACGGTTCATGGCCGGCTTCCAGTTGCGGATCGGCATCGTCCATTTCTTGGTCGCCGCCTGGATAGCCAGGTACACCACCTTCATCGCTGATTCGTCCGTAGGGAACACCTTGAGTTCATATTAATGGAATTTTCTACAAATAGCCTCCGTGGTTTTGAGGGGGGATTACAGACGATCCATAGTAGTAATCCAATGAGTTCTTGAGCGCGGCGACATGTTTGGACGCCTTGGCAAAAATTAGAGCCTGCTTGAAGTGCAGGCGAGCACGTGCTTGGACGATTGATCCATTCGCGGTCAAAAACTCAATCTTGGATGACAGCGTGTCAGGAAATCCAATATCGAAGTCCCGCCCCGTGTCAAAGTAGGGCATTTCATGATCAAAGGACGAAGCTTCCCAGGCCACTTCCCTAATATTCCAGCCGCTAGAAACAAGATTTCGTACGACTTCATCAACTTTTTTGCTTTCCAACTTGTCACAAAGTGCATAGGCAAGAGCTTTGGCGGCAGACACGTGCGTTTCCTCTTAAACATAGGTCGAACGGATACCCGAGGCAAAGCGGAGCATTAGTCCCAAAGCATCTCCGGTAGATCCGGAGGCTCCATACTGAAGGCATGGCATCTTGGGCATTGATATTTGAAACTTCTCTCTAGATAGCAGGGATTTCTTGGCCTTGCCTCATGCTGATAGCTTGTAAATATCACACGATCCTTAGCCCCACAAAGTGAGCATACTCCGTAGCTTTCATTTATAGAAATCGTCGTTAGATTGTCGCAGCATGTGCACGTTCCGACTATTTGCTCAGGAAGCATCGCCATACCTTGGCCTAGGTAAAGAAGATCAGACTCGTAGCCACATCGGTGGCAACTGAGCTTGTACGCAATGCCCATCTGGTTGTCTCACCTGAATCGTAACGTCAGAGCTATTCATCCATCCATTCGGCATCAATGTATGCCACTAAGCCGACCAGCTGACCGTTTGGACTGAAGTATGTTGCCTGCACCCCACTTGACATCTCATCAATACCACCGCACTGCGCTAGGCGCCGGTCCCACTTGCCCACAGAAGCGTCAGGATCGGCTGAGTTCCCCAAGACCCTTGTGAGCCATGCCTCCTTTAACTCAACCTCTCGAATGATTGCGTCGGCCAGCTCCTCCGCGTTATCTAGTTCGACATAGTCTGGAATTCGGACGTACGTTCTGAACACAGCTGGATACTTACTTGGGCGATTGTCATACATGACATCAACAATGTACCCGTTTGTGTAACCGTCTCTTGGAGGTTCGTATGACACTAGTGGTTCCCCTCAGCTTGCGACTAGATGTTGAGGCCTAACATTTTATTAGAGAGCAGGCTAGTTGCTTAGATACATGATCTTCAGGCCGTTATCTGTCAGGGCAAGCGAAAATTGGCCATTTATGACGACCAATGCCCCGCAGAAGCTCCCATCTTTGCCGCCATAGACGCCGCGCCCCCCTTTTGGGGTGTAGAACATCCTTTTGCCAGATGTGGAAAAGAAGTTCGTTGTCCCATTGTTGGCAATGACGTAGTAGCCGGCGAAAGTGCGAGACCCATTTGCGCTATATATAAGCCTACGATTTCCGTTGCGACTATTGTCGTAATTGGATGAACTATTATCGTAGTTGCTCTCAGAGTTGTCGTAATTTGATGGACTATTGTCGTAATTGCTTATGGAGTTGTCGTAGTTGGATGGGGAGTAGTCATAGGGAAGACGAGCTTCATCCACTAAAACAATTGGCAGGTCAGCAAGTGCCTGCCCCGATGCCATCGCAAGTACGAGGCTTAGAACCACCTTCAACAGATCGCGCATAGTCTTCCCCAGCTC
>NZ_JBQZXC010000040.1:0-29221 GCF_053555815.1 Shigella sp. SIG6
GTCTGTGCTCCGGTTTTTTATTATTCGCTAATCAATTACTTATTAACGAACTCTTCGCCCAGGGCGATATCTTTCTTGAGCGTATCCAGCATACCTTCCAGCGCGTTCTGTTCAAATGCGCTCAGGGTACCGATAGATTTACGCTCTTCCACGCCGTTTTTACCCAGCAGCAGCGGTTGAGAGAAGAAACGGGCGTACTGACCGTCGCCTTCAACGTAGGCACATTCGACAACGCCTTGTTCGCCCTGCAGTGCACGAACCAGAGACAGACCAAAACGTGCAGCTGCCTGGCCCATAGACAGGGTTGCAGACCCGCCACCGGCTTTCGCTTCAACCACCTCAGTACCCGCGTTCTGGATACGTTTGGTCAGATCAGCCACTTCCTGCTCGGTAAAACTAACGCCAGGAACCTGTGACAGCAGCGGCAGAATGGTAACACCAGAGTGACCGCCAATAACCGGCACTTCAACTTCGCCTGGCTGTTTGCCTTTCAGTTCCGCAACAAAGGTGTTGGAACGAATGATATCCAGCGTGGTAACGCCGAACAGTTTGTTTTTGTCATAAACACCGGCTTTTTTCAGCACTTCAGCAGCAATTGCAACTGTGGTGTTAACCGGGTTAGTGATAATACCAATGCACGCTTTCGGGCAGTTTTTCGCAACTTGCTGTACCAGGTTTTTCACGATGCCGGCGTTAACGTTAAACAGGTCGGAACGATCCATACCCGGTTTACGCGCTACGCCTGCAGAGATAAGAACGACATCTGCGCCTTCCAGCGCCGGAGTCGCATCTTCACCAGAAAAACCTTTGATTTTCACAGCAGTAGGGATATGGCTCAGATCGACGGCCACACCGGGAGTCACTGGAGCGATATCATACAGAGAGAGTTCTGAACCTGAAGGCAGTTGGGTTTTTAACAGTAGTGCAAGCGCCTGGCCAATACCGCCAGCAGCGCCGAGGACTGCGACTTTCATCCTAAACTCCTTATTATATTGATAAACTAAGATATGTTGCTCCGCTGCCGCGACCTTAATCCACAAAATTGCCGTTTACAATGACCACATCTCAAGAATGTGTAGTCACGCAAGTTTAGCGTTTATGCATTTAATTGCCGTAATCAGGAACCTAACTTACGTAATTAACAGTCGCTTATGCATTAGCGCAACATTCCAACAGGTGGTGACAATATACCCTACCGTTCAGCCAAAACAACATCAATTTGATAACAATTAATTTACTTTTAAACAGAATTTGCATGCCGTGACGCAGGCATGTTTCTCAATAACGAAATTTGATAAAATCCCGCTCTTTCATAACATTATTTCAGCCTTCTTCAGGGCTGACTGTTTGCATAAAAATTCATCTGTATGCACAATAATGTTGTATCAACCACCATATCGGGTGACTTATGCGAAGCTCGGCTAAGCAAGAAGAACTAGTTAAAGCATTTAAAGCATTACTTAAAGAAGAGAAATTTAGCTCCCAGGGCGAAATCGTCGCCGCGTTGCAGGAGCAAGGCTTTGACAATATTAATCAGTCTAAAGTCTCGCGGATGTTGACCAAGTTTGGTGCTGTACGTACACGCAATGCCAAAATGGAAATGGTTTACTGCCTGCCAGCTGAACTGGGTGTACCAACCACCTCCAGTCCATTGAAGAATCTGGTGCTGGATATCGACTACAACGATGCAGTTGTCGTGATTCATACCAGCCCTGGCGCAGCGCAGTTAATTGCTCGCCTGCTGGACTCACTGGGCAAAGCAGAAGGTATTCTGGGCACCATCGCTGGCGATGACACCATCTTTACCACCCCTGCTAACGGTTTCACCGTCAAAGACCTGTACGAAGCGATTTTAGAGCTGTTCGACCAGGAGCTTTAATCTCTGCCCCGTCGCTTCTGGCGGCGGGGAAAATGTTGCTTATCCCTCTCATTCCCCTTCTTTCTCCTGCGATACATTTAACGAATAGTGCGTTTTACCGCGACACATCATTCACAAAATGAATACATACGGTAAAAAAAGCACATTATGCAAAATTCATTATCTAATTGAAAATACTATAATTAATAATAAATAACCGTGTTTTTTATACTTTTTTGTTATTAAAATTCACATTTTTAACACTTAGTATCAACTGAAACAGTTAGCGTGGTATTAATTAGTTCAATAATTAGTGTATGCTTGATTTTGTGATATGGGTCACGAAACAAAGGCCCAGCTAAAAGATTATGTCGAGGTAAAAATCATGAAAATCAAAACCACTGTAGCTGCATTAAGCGTACTTTCTGTTCTCTCTTTCGGTGCATTCGCTGCCGACTCCATTGATGCTGCACAAGCACAAAATCGTGAAGCAATCGGGACCGTATCCGTAAGTGGTGTGGCGTCTTCGCCAATGGATATACGTGAAATGCTGAACAAAAAAGCGGAAGAGAAAGGCGCAACGGCCTACCAGATTACTGAAGCTCGTAGCGGTGACATCTGGCACGCTACGGCTGAACTGTACAAATAAACCCTCATCGTTTTGTCCGACGATATTGCCCCCGGTTCGGGGGCTTTTTTTTGCGCTAATGACGAACATTAAAACGCAAATGCCCTTCCAGCTCTTCCTCTGCCTCATCAAACAGCAATATTAACGCGCCAAAACGGCGACGCGTTTTCTCTCCCAGATGAACAAATTCAATCTCAAGTGGTAGCGGCAGGACATCGTTCATTAACACATCCCATAGTGAGTCGAGATCGCGTACCTTATCTTTAGCCAGACCAAAGGTTTGGCTAAAGTCACGATAAAAATCCTCCTGACTCTCAATCTCATCAAAATCAAAGGCATAAATATTCATCTGTTGCCACCGTCACGTTTCGCGGCGAGTTCTGCCGTGCATCGCTAAGTATAGCCATGAAAAAACCGACGCTTTTGGCGTCGGTTTTGACTTAACTATCGGTCAACGCATGTTGATACTTATGGAGCATCCCCGCCAGCCGATGAACCGGTTCCGTCACCTGCGGTGGCGCTTGCCAGATGCGTAGCTTTTCCTGGTAGATTTCCAGTTCTTCCAGCAACTGGCCAAAGTACCGACGACGTTTATCATCGCTACGGGCAGATATCACATGGTCTGCTGTGCGGCGCATTTGTCGGTGAAACGCCGATAAATCCTCGTTAACCGGGATCGGCGCATCACGCAGGCGCTGGTGCGCGATAATCATCGTCAGCGCCAGGCGAAATTTCGGCAAATCCCCTGGGAACTTATTCATCAGCAAAAACAGCTGCTGATAAAGTGCCGGGAGGTGGTTCTCTTTACGACGTGCCACATTGGTAGTCATCGCGGAAACAGCGGCAGAAACAAACTGATTAAGCAGTACACGTCCAGTCCTGTCGCGCGATTTATCCCGCACCAGCAAAATAACGGTGAACGCGAGCACACAGCCGACGATTTGCCCTAATGCGCTGTCGAGAAACTGACTGAAATGGAAAGTCATCGGGTTATCCAGCACGATAATATTTATGGTGCTGGCCAGTGCCCCCATCGAGCCCAGTCGCCGTTTCTGTACTTCTATACCGAGGAAGAATCCCAGCACTGCCAGGCTAATACACAGCAGCAACATGCTCTGTTGGGTATTAGGGATAATCACCAAAAAGTAGAGCAGCCCTAACGGCAGCGCGGCCAGCGTCCCATAGATAAAGTCGATCGCCACCATGCGTGGATTCGGCAAACGCATTGCCAGTGACGTCACGACCGCAATCATCACCATTGCACCACTGCCGGAAGTCCAGCCCGTCCACAGCCAGAAAAGCGTGCCCAGAATGCAGGAAAGTGTGGTTCGCCAGAAGTTAACCATTGCATGATGACGTTCGGCTGACTCTACTTTTACTTCCGGTTCGCCTTGCAGGATCTCTTCTTCGGTGGCGTTGATTTTTGTGTTACTGATAACGCCGCGCTTGAGAAGCTGATAACGCGTTGCCGCCGCGACCCAGCTATAAATGGTGACAGGCGTTTCCCGTTCCCCGGTCCAGGCGATAACTCTCCGCAGGCGTTTGAGCTGCTTGTGGACGTCCTGCGCGGTTTCTACCGGCGTGTCAAAAAATTCGCGGAAAGTATCAGTGATCAATTCCGGGCGCGTATTCTGAATAAGATAAGTTTCGCAGGATTGGGTAATCAGCGTCAGCGATAGCGTATTGATCGCTTTTAAACGTCGATTGGCCCGCGCCCAGCGGGAAGATTCCATATTCAGGTTGCTGCGCATGCCTTGTAGTGCCGTGGTGCGTCGCACCAGGTCGCCCCAGGCTTTATCGACAACTTCACCATCGCCATGCTTGATACAGAGTTGCATTAATTGATATTGCGCGACCAGCAAACTTTCCAGCTCTCGATCTACTTCTTGTTTGATCGATCGCGGAGAAAAGAGCAAATCCGCCATAATCGCACACACAATACCGATAACGATCTCGCTACAACGTTCGACGGCAAACTGCGGCGTAAGCAATGGTTCCGGCTGAATGGTGATCACAATGATCAGCGCGGTATAACCGGCCAGCCCCCACGCGTACGAGTTTTCTATTCGTACCAGCGAGGATATCCAGGTACAAAAACCGGCCCAGATACAGCACACCAGAATCATCAATAATGGTGCGCGGATCATCGCAATGATGATCACCAGTCCGGCAATACAGCCAATAAATGTGCCGATGATGCGCAAAAAGCCACGATAGCGAATAGCGCCAGAATACGGTTCACCTCCCGCAGCAAAGGCCGGACCGGCGGCAACAATCGCCGCTGTCAGTACCGCCCAGCGTGGCGTTTCCAGCTGGAAGTGAAAGCCAACAAACAGCGCCAGTACAATGGCGGTCGCCAGTTTTACCGCAAAGCGAATATGTTGGTTAGCAATGGAGAAAATACCCATCGTGATTAACCAAACTCACGCAGGCGATGGGCCATTTTACGGAAGAACGAATCCTGGCTTTCGTCGCGATCTTGTTTGCCAGTGACCACCACTGTAGCAGTGGTGCCCGCAGGCCAGATGTTCTCTTGCTGGTTGTCGAGACGAATACGAACCGGAACACGTTGCGCCAAACGCACCCATTCAAGGTTAGAGTCGATGGTCGCCATCCCTTTGTCGTCACGCGTGCTGCTGGCGTTGGTGACCCCAGCGGCAACACTATCAACAGTCCCTTTCAGCACTTTGTTACTGCCAAGCGGCGTGATCTCTGCACGATACCCCGGACGCCCCCCTTCCAGCTTAGTTTCTTCCATATAGGCCAGTACATAGAAGGAGTTCTGTTTCACCAGCGCAACCGCCGTTGATCCTCGAGTAATAAACTCACCGGTATAGACGTTGAGGTTGGTCACCCAGCCATCTGCTGGCGCTCGGATCACCGTGCGTTCAAGATCCAGTTTTGCCAGATCGCGGGTCGCCTGCGCTTTCGCTAACTGATGCAGAACCGTTTGTAGTACGTTGTTAGCCTGGTCGATCTCTTCGCGAGACATCGCCTGCACACCGAGACAGTTACGACGTCCGGCCTCCTGGCGTTTCTCCTGTGCCAGTACCTGATAATAAGCAACATCGGCTTGCGCTTCCTCAAGCGCCTTTTGATAGCGCGGCTGGTCGATGGTGAACAGTATCTGTCCTTTTTTCACCAGCTGGTTATCATGAACATTCACCTGGGTAATGAGTCCAGAAACGTCCGGCGCGATCGCAACGACGTCAGCGCTAAAGCGCGCGTCACGCGTCCAAGGGGATTCGGTGTAATAGACCCAGGCATTAAAAATTGCGATGAAGGCCAGAATGACTAATACGACCGTGATGGCCGTACGGGAGAATTTTCTTATTAGTGTTTTCACTTCAACCTCAAACGAACAGTCGCGATATCAAATAAAACAAGCAGCAATAGAGCGCGGTGTTGAACAACGCCGGATGCCAGACAAAGTCGTAGATACCTGTTGGCACAAGTACCCGGCGCACCAGCCAGAAAATCGCCAGTGATAAAAGCAATTCAAAAAATATCGGTGGGAAGGACAGCCCAAACACCACGATAACGGGAAACAGACTCATGTTGACCTTGGTTGTATAGAGAGAGCAGGCGTTATTATTTTCAGCATCTGTCGCCGCAGAGAAGGGCATGGAAAGCCGGGCGAGAGCAACATTGCTGTAGATTGATATTTAATATATTAGCGTAACTGTTATGCTGTTATCTATATTATGTGATCTAAATCACTTTTAAGTCAGAGTGAATAATGGAACGACTAAAACGCATGTCGGTGTTTGCCAAAGTAGTTGAATTTGGCTCTTTTACCGCCGCCGCCAGACAGCTACAGATGAGCGTTTCGTCCATCAGTCAGACGGTGTCAAAACTGGAAGATGAGTTGCAGGTAAAGCTGTTAAACCGTAGCACACGCAGCATTGGCCTGACCGAAGCCGGTAGAATTTACTACCAGGGCTGCCGTCGTATGCTTCATGAAGTGCAGGATGTTCATGAGCAACTGTATGCCTTCAATAACACCCCCATCGGGACGCTACGCATTGGCTGTTCTTCAACTATGGCACAAAATGTTCTCGCCGGGCTGACAGCCAAAATGCTGAAAGAATACCCAGGTTTGAGCGCCAATCTGGTTACCGGAATTCCAGCCCCCGACCTGATTGCCGACGGTCTGGATGTGGTGATCCGCGTCGGCGCGTTGCAGGATTCCAGCCTGTTTTCCCGCCGTCTTGGCGCGATGCCAATGGTGGTGTGCGCCGCGAAAAGCTATCTCACACAATACGGCATACCGGAAAAACCCGCCGATTTAAGTAGCCATTCATGGCTTGAATACAGCGTGCGGCCCGACAATGAATTTGAACTGATTGCACCGGAAGGGATCTCGACTCGCCTGATCCCGCAAGGGAGATTTGTGACTAATGATCCGATGACGCTGGTGCGCTGGCTAACGGCGGGTGCCGGGATCGCCTACGTGCCGCTGATGTGGGTGATCAACGAGATCAATCGTGGGGAGCTGGAGATCCTGCTGCCGCGTTATCAGTCAGATCCACGCCCGGTTTATGCGTTATATACCGAAAAAGATAAGCTGCCGCTGAAGGTACAGGTCGTGATCAACTCGCTGACGGATTATTTTGTTGAGGTCGGTAAATTGTTTCAGGAGATGCACGGGCGCGGGAAAGAGAAGTAATTCATATTGTACTGTTACGTTCTACAAACCTGTGCCAACGGGTTCCCCTCACCCTAACCCCAGAGGAGCGAGGGGACCGTTCGTGCACGTAGAAAGATTAATTATCCTTCTGAAAATAATGAAATTATTACGCAGTACCGCCAACAGTCAGGTTATCGACTTTCAACGTTGGCTGGCCCACGCCAACCGGCAAACTTTGCCCTTCTTTACCGCAGACACCCACGCCGTTATCCAGTTTCAGGTCGTTGCCAACCATCGAAATCTGCTGCATGGTTTCGATACCGGAACCAATCAACGTTGCGCCTTTCACCGGCTTCGTTACTTTACCGTTTTCAATCAGATATGCTTCTGAAGTGGAGAAAACGAATTTGCCGGAGGTGATATCCACCTGACCGCCACCAAAGTTCGGTGCATAGATACCGTACTCAACGGATTCAATAATTTCTTGCGGGGTCGATTTACCCGGCAGCATATAGGTGTTGGTCATACGCGGCATGGGCAGATGGGCGTAGGATTCACGGCGACCGTTGCCAGTCGGCGTCATCCCCATCAAACGCGCGTTGAGTTTATCCTGCATGTAGCCTTTCAGAATGCCGTTCTCAATCAGCACGTTGTACTGGCCTGGCGTACCTTCGTCATCAATCGCCACCGAACCACGGCGATCGACCATCGTGCCGTCATCAACCACGGTACACAGTTCTGAAGCCACCAGCTCCCCGACCTGTCCACTAAATACTGAAGTGCCACGGCGGTTGAAGTCGCCTTCCAGACCGTGACCTACCGCTTCATGCAACAGCACGCCCGGCCAACCTGCGCCAAGTACTACCGGCATGGTGCCCGCTGGTGCAGCAACGGCAGAAAGATTGACCAGCGCCATACGCACTGCTTCTTTTGCCCATGCATCCGCACGGACTTCGCCGTCAAGATCGGCAAGGAAGAACTCATAACCAAAACGACCGCCGCCGCCACTGGCACCGCGTTCGCGTTTGCCATCTTCTTCGACCAGAACGCTCACGGAAAGACGCACCAGCGGACGGACATCCGCCGCTAGCGTGCCGTCGGTGGCCGCAACCAGAATTAATTCATAGACACCACTGAGGCTGGCAGTCACTTCCTGTACGCGCTTGTCCGCTTCGCGAGCAACCTTATCGACGCGACGCAGGATATCCAGCTTCTCTTCACGGCTCATGCTTTGCAGCGGATCTACCGAGGTATACAACGGGCTATGCTCTACCGCGCCCAGCGTCTGTACTTTGCCATCACCACTATCACGGACGATGGTGCGCGCCGCTTGCGCACTCTGTTCCAGCGCCAGCAGGCTGATTTGGTCAGCGTAAGCAAATCCGGTTTTTTCACCGCTGATTGCACGCACGCCAACGCCCTGATCGATGTTGTAAGAACCATCTTTAATAATGCGGTCTTCTAAAACCCAGGATTCGTGATAGCTCGACTGAAAATAGAGATCGCCATAATCAAGGCGACGTTCGGCCAGTTGACCGAGGATCGCGAACAAGTCCTGATGTTTCAGGCCGTTCGCCGCTAGCAATTGTTCACTTACTAGGTTCAGACTCATCGTTTTTGCTACTCGTTAGTTACTGCAGTAGAGGATTTTTTACGGCTGCCGGATGCGGCGTGAACGCCCTATCCGGCCTACAGTTATGTTCCGGCTCGTTGGCCTTTGGCAACTATTATCATATGAGATTGGGGCAATTACGCGCCCTCGTCAAATCATTGCGCTTTTTCTTTACGCGGTTGGCGCAACACTTCGTTGATTTGCGGATCGTCCAGCGGACCCGAAATGTGATAGCGCAAAATGGAGACTTTGCTCCACAGCGGCCCCAGCACTTTACTGGCGGCAAACACTGCCGCGCCAACAATGGGGTTAACCGCAAAAGCCGCAGCCACGCCCACCGTCGCAGAAATCTCTGGTGCGACAACCGCTTCCATATTCAGGTCGCGACGTACCAGATTTACCGACCCTTTCATGGCGATATCCGCCTCCAGGCCATCCACCAGCGTGTCGTCGGTGTGCATAACGCCGTCTTTAATCCACGCGGTGCTGCGAATGGAGTCAAAATAGAACCCTTCGCCAAAAGTGTCTCTGAAATCAAAACGCAGCTTACGCATCAGGGCATCTACGCTCAATAAGCGCAGCAATTGCCCGGCATGTCCGGTATTGATTTCGGTAATTTCGCCTTTACCCAGTTGAGTATGAATGATGCCATTCAACGTCGCTTCATCTGGCTGCCAGGGTGCTTTGCGCCAGTGTAAATCGTAATCCACATTAAATGACGACTGGCGTATGGGCGTCGTGACACCAAAAAATTCTGCGGCGGCATCAATTTTCTGCCCACGCAGTTTTCCTTTCAGCGAGGTACGTTCATTCCCCGGATTATTAACCCATTCACCATCGGCAGTAAGCCGCGAGAAACCAGTATCAATCAGTCCATTGGTCAGCGTTAACGTATCGCCAGAAATGGTGATATCACTGTCAATGCGACCGAATTTTTGCCCCCAGAACCAGCACTCTGTGCATCGTATTTGTGCGTCCGGCCAGCCACGGAAGTTAATGCGCTCCGTTGTCGGGAAAGGTGATGACGGCGTTGAATCACCACGAGTTTTCGCCACGCTCGGGTTGTAATAAAGATATTTGATATTCGCCAGCCACGGCGCGTTATTACGCATCGCTAGCGTGGCGTTGATTTCACGCCCTTGCGCCTCAACCAGGGTGCCATTTGCCGTCGGTTGCGAAACAATACTCAGGTTATTCCATTGCTGATTTCCCAGTGACAACATAGGCGTACGTAACGTTATGTGTTGTGGGAAACTCGCTGCACCACCGACACTCTCCGCAGCGCCTTTCTGGAACAGGGCCAGCCACTCGGCACCATTCATCGGCGGCATATTAAGTTCAACGCCACTTTGTTCCGGCAACGGCGGGAGCGTTTTACTGTCTGCCGCCCAAATAGCACGATCGAGCGTCAGCTTTTGACCAAGCAACCAGCGGCTATTGAAATGGTTATCCGCACCAGCCTGTCCGGTTAATTCAAAGCTGTTGAGATTGCCATCAACCTTAACGTTTACCGCTAGTGGTTCACCCGCAGGTTTGGCTAACGGTGAAGGTAAGTGACTACTCACATTATTCAGATCGCCGTTCAGCTCTACGTTATAGGTCGCGCCAGCATGATAAGGCAGATCAATGCCCACTTTACCATCCCACGCCACGCTGCCACTCAATGCTTCGTTCACCGCTTCAGGCAGAACGCCGGTTTTCGCCGGTTGCCAGTTACCGTTGAGATTCACCGCAACCTGGTAGGCTTTTGCCCCTTCTTTGGTGGAAAAATCCACGTTCAACGGCTGATTAAACCAGCTTGCTGTCAGTGGTTCACTTTGCAGATCGCCATTGATAAAGCTGAATTTACCGCTCAAATTTTTCAGGATGCTGTCGAGTGGTTTGATAAACAGACTGTTATTACGCAGCGTCACTTCACCTTTCGCGGTTACCAGTTCGCCGTTCAGCGGGATATCAAGATGTAAGCGAGCATTCACATCGCCGTCGAGCTGGAGTTCTTGCAGGGTCGCACCCAGAGAATCTTTCAGCGGTGTCTCATCAAAGTAAGGGCCAACGGCTTTACCCGGACCTTTAATGTCAGCGTCAATCAGCAGTTTTTCTTTTGAGTAGTCAGGGATCACTGCGGTGAGATTACTCGCGCGCACGCCGCCCAGATTAACGCCATCGGTTTTCATCCATAAACCGTCGTTAATAAAGTCCAGTTCAATATCAAGGTTAGTTAATGCAGGCCAGTCCGGCTGGAAGGCAAACTTCGCGTTGCGCAGCGGCACCAGCACTTCAAACTGACCTTCGTTGTGTTTATAGGGGAAGAGTTGCGGATTGCCACCATAAACCAGCGTCGCGTTATCCGCTTCACCGCCCTGAATCGCACCACTTAAATAATCAACCAGGTCTTTACCCATCAAGTTTTCCGGGAAATAGCGCCAGGCTTGTGAACCATCATCGGTACTGATGCCAGCCAGAATACCCAGCCAGGGTTCATCGTTAGCAGGTTGCAGGTAACGAAAACCGCCGCGCGCATGGACGGCTTTGGCTTTAACGTCAATATTACGCCCATCCAGCTGGAAACCTTTGTCATTGTTCAGCCAGCTTATAGTTGCCTGGCCGTCGGCGATTTCCAGTGGCGCACGGAATACCGTTTCGTAAGGCATCTTTGCCTGCTTCATCGACGCAGTAAGCAAACCATTTTCAACGCTGCCGGAAAGCGTCCCGGAGAAGTGTTCCGCACCCGGTAATAATTTCCATTGCTTCCAGGCCAGATCGCTCCACGATGCCTGAAAACGGGTCTTGTCTGCCGCCTGAAGCGGGATATCCAGCGCCAGAGTGTTAATCTTGCCGCTCGGTTGTGTGGAGCGCCAAACATCACCCAGTGCAGGTGAAAGTTTCGCGGCCAGCGGGCGTATGCCCTCCAGGCCTGCCAGCTCCAGATTACTAGCGCGAATCCGGAGTTCGTCACTGCGTTTATTGTCTTTGCCGCCAACGTCCTGTTCCGGTATCCAGGCCAGCGTCAATGCTCCGCTCGGCCAGGGTTTGCCGTCCATCGTGATCCGTGTATCGGGAATAGAGAACTGCCAGCCCGGATTTTCACGCGTAATATGCGCGGTCAGATTATCCACCGACAGCGTATGCGTTTGCTTCTCGCCCAACCAGCTGGCACCGCCCTGTTTCAGCCAGACGTCAC
Source organism: Shigella sp. SIG6 (assembly GCF_053555815.1). NCBI lineage: Bacteria > Pseudomonadati > Pseudomonadota > Gammaproteobacteria > Enterobacterales > Enterobacteriaceae > Shigella > Shigella sp. SIG6. The sequence continues at coordinate 11,910 of NZ_JBQZXC010000040.1, forward strand.
CGCCGGTTACATCGCCTTTGTCGATCGTCATCCAGCCTTCAAGGGAGAACTGTGCCGTTTCCAGAGCAATATTGTCCTGCATCCATTTACCGAGCCACGGCTTCAGGTCGATGTCATCCGCCTGTAGCCAGACGCGACCATTGCTTAACAACCCCTCATCATCGCGCAAATCCATGCGCACCTGCATCACGCCGTGCTGTCCGGTAAGGCTGGAGAGGCTTACCAGGCCTTCCGCACGGTGTCGACGTGGATCGTTCAGCCAAGTGAGTTGTGGGATCGCCAGCTCGGCGCGCTGACCGGATGGCGTCAGAAAACTGACTTCACTGTCGCGGAGATCGAAATGGTCAAATTGACGAAGAAACAGATCGCTGATGTGACTGGCTTCCAGACTGTCATCGCTACCACCGCTGGTGATAGGAGTGTTGGTGCGAAAGCGCAGCTGCCAGAAAGTGAGGTCGCGAAACTGCCAGCGCATATGTAACAGGCTCTGCCAGACATCCAGCGCCAGAGTAACGCGTTTAACCGAAAATTCGCCGCCATCTTTTAGTTCTGCACGGATGTCGTGTGCTTCAAGCGTCGGGCCAAAATTCTGCCAGCTGGCTGAGAGCTGACTGGCTTCTACCGGCATGCCAGTCGCGGATTCTATTTTGTTGAGGATTTCCGGACGCCAGGCGTCAAGATGCGGTAAAGCAATACGCAGGCCGCTAACCAGCAGGGCAGCGATCACAACGAGCGCGGCTCCAGTAAGCAGTAAAATCCCCGGCAATCGCCTCACCCGTCACTCCTTGTCTGCTAAAAATGTGACTCAAAAACCCTTTGCCGGATGGCGGCCCAGCATCTGTTTACATCATTACGACGTCAAACTGCTCCTGGTTATAGAGCGGTTCAATTTGTACTTTAACCTGTTTGCCAACGAAAATTTCCACTTCCGCCAGCGAGAGTGACTCTTCGCCTTTCAAGGCTTCGGCTACTGCCGGAGAAGCATAGACCAGGAAACGGTCGGAGTCGTAAGCATGGTGGACACGAACAATCTCGCGCATGATTTCATAGCATACCGTTTCCACGGTTTTCACCGTTCCGCGACCGTGGCAGGTTGGGCATTCGTTACACAGTACGTGCTCAATGCTTTCGCGGGTGCGTTTACGCGTCATCTCCACCAGCCCCAGCGCCGAAAAACCATTAACGCTGGTTTTCACCCGGTCTTTGCTCAACGCCTGCTCCAGCGAATGCAGCACGCGGCGGCGGTGATCTTCATTATTCATATCGATGAAATCAATAATGATAATCCCGCCCAGATTACGCAACCGTAACTGGCGAGCGATAGCCTGCGTCGCTTCAATATTGGTATTGAAAATAGTGTCGTCCAGATTGCGATGACCGACAAACGCTCCGGTATTGATGTCCACGGTGGTCATCGCTTCGGTCTGGTCGATAATCAGATAACCACCGGATTTCAGTTCTACTTTGCGTTCCAACGCTCGCTGGATTTCGTTTTCGACATCAAAGAGATCGAAAATCGGCTGGCGTCCGGTGTAATGCTCCAGCTTGCTGGTCATCTCGGGAATGTACTCCGAGGTAAACTCCAGCAATGCTTCGTAAGTCAGGCGTGAGTCAACGCGAATGCGGTCCAGTTCGGCGTCGGCAAAATCACGCAGAACACGCTGCGCCAGCGCCAGTTCGCCGTACAGCTGATAACGGGTCTGCGGGCGCTTTTTACGCTCCATAACTTTGGTCCAGACGCGTTTCAGATAAGCGGCATCGGAGGCCAGTTCAGCCTCGCCAACCCCTTCCGCTGCGGTGCGGATGATAAACCCGCCCTGCTCGTCGCAATACTCTGCGACCACTTTTTTCAGGCGTTCACGTTCTGATTCGCTTTCAATTCGTTGGGAAACCCCAACGTGAGAAGCCCCTGGCATAAATACCAGATAGCGAGAAGGCAGCGTGATATCGGTGGTCAGGCGCGCACCTTTAGTGCCAAGCGGATCTTTCACCACCTGCACCATCAGATCTTGCCCCTGACGAACCAGTTCCGAGATGTCGCGCACCGTGAATTGCTTTTGTTCTTCACCCGCCACACATTCGGTATGCGGCATGATGTCGGATGCATGAAGAAACGCGGCTTTATCCAGCCCAATATCTACAAAAGCCGCCTGCATACCCGGAAGTACACGACTTACACGACCCTTGTAGATATTGCCTACTATTCCGCGTCGCGCCTCACGTTCAATATGAATTTCCTGCAGAATACCGCCATCAATATACGCCACTCGCGTTTCCGAAGGCGTTACGTTTACTAACAATTCAGCCGTCATGTTTATCCCTTTTCTCACGCAGTGCGTTAAAATTACTTAATAATTCATACGTTTCAACCAGCGGTAAGCCGACTACGGCGTGATAGCTGCCATTTATCTTCCTGACAAAACAGCCACCCAGCCCCTGAATACCGTATGCACCTGCTTTATCTAACGGTTCACCGCTGGCGACATAGCCCGCGATGTCTTCGTCTGTTAACGTTCTGAAAGTCACATCGGTGACCACCAAGCAATCGAGAATGTGCTGGCTGTCGGCCAACGCCACTGCCGTCATCACCTGATGGGTCTGACCCGATAATTTGCGCAACATCTGCGCCGCATGCTCTGCGTCGCGCGGTTTCTCGAGCACTTCTCCGTTCAGGATAACGATAATATCCGCACCCAGCACCGGGAGATCCTGTGCCGTTTGCGCGACACCCGCCTGTGCTTTCTCGCGTGCCAGACGCACAACATACTGCTGCGCGCTCTCCTGCGGCTGACGCTGCTCCTCAATGCCCGTAACAATACGTTCAAAGGTCACGCCAAGTTGCGCAAGTAACTCCTGACGACGCGGAGAACCGGAAGCTAAATACAGAGAAGTCATAGAAACCTTTATTGCACTGCAAACTGCTGACGGACTTTACGCATCAGCAAGAAAATCCACGGCCAGAGCACCCCATTGACTACACTACTCCAGAACACTTCCGGTCTGAAAGAGACGTTAATCACTAAAAACTCTGCCCAGAAAACAATAATATCCACCACCAGCGAAAGCAACATGACGACCAGCGCCTGCTGCCATAATGCGAGGTTGCGGAAAAGCTGGTATTTCAGCGCCACCAGGTAAGCAATGATGCTCATCGCCAATACGCGTACGCCAAGCATCGAGCCGCTGATCAGATCCAGTATGGCACCCATCACAAAACCTGTGCCCACATTTACGCGATGGGGCAAGGCCAGGATCCAATACAACAAGATAAGTAACACCCAGTTTGGCCGGAAAACAATCAGGTTATCCGGCCAGGGCATGATTTGCAGCAACAGCGCAATGAGGAAAGAGAGCCAGATTACCCAGCGTCCCTGGCTACGATAGCTCGCCACTATTGCCCTCCCGGCGCACGCGCAGGCGGTTGAGCACCACTTTGCGGCGGCGTAGCCCTTTGTGGAGAGCGATTAGCAGCGGGCTGTGTCGGCGCAACAGGCGCAGTAGCTGCATTTCCTGTCGCCGGTTGCTGCGGAGTCGGCTGAGCGATCCCCGTTGCCGGTTCAGGTAACTTTGGCCCCATCGCGTCTGGCGAAGGCAATACCTGCGGCATCATCTGCATCAGACGTTCATTAGCAACACGATGCACCTCTTCCGGCGTCATCGGGTTAGCGCCGTTACGATCCGCGCCCCACAGCAGCAGCAGATAACGCAAACGTTGCAGTCCTGCAGTCGGACGCGCCTGGATCACAGTATAAGCGCGCTGGGTATCGAGTTTTACGGAAGAGACAACCGCGACCGGATAGCCTTCCGGGAAACGACCGCCCAGACCGGAGGTCACCAGCACATCACCAACACGAATATCCGTATTCGCTGGCAGATGCTCAAGCTGCAAATCATCCGTACAACCGTTACCGGCTGCAATTACGCGGATATCGTTGCGCAGCACCTGGATTGGCAGCGCGTGGGTCGCATCACAAATTAGCAGCACGCGACTGGTCAGTTTAGCGACGGCCACCACCTGACCAACAACACCTTTGTCGCTGATGACCGGCTGGCCTTCATAAACGCCATTAACGCTACCTTTATCGATAACAACTTGATCGCTATAAGGATCGTTAACCGTGGAGATAACCTGAGTCACCATTTTCTGCTCATCCTGACGCAGCGGGGAACCCAGCAGCTCGCGCAGACGCGCGTTCTCCTGTTTGTATTGTCCAAGCATCAGCAGTTCACTGTTTTTCAGCAACAGTTCCTGACGTAACGCCCGGTTTTCAAGTTCTAGTTGGTCACGCGAGGCCAGCGTCTGCGATATGCCATCCAGCAATTCACGAGGAGCATTGGAAACAAAGTAGAAAGGACTGACGGCGGTATCCATATAAGTACGGATTTGACTGAACGTCCCCAGGCGGCTGTCGGCAATAATAATGCCGAGCGCCACCAGCACCGCCAGAATAAGGCGAATCTGTAGCGACGGGCCACGGCTAAAAATTGGCTTCATAAGTTATGCGTATTCTCGTATCAGACCAGGCAGGGTAAACAGACGCTTCCCCTGCCTGCATCCGATTACTCTTCGCTGAACAGGTCGCCGCCGTGCATGTCGATCATTTCCAGCGCTTTGCCGCCACCGCGCGCCACACAGGTCAGCGGGTCTTCAGCAACAACGACTGGAATGCCGGTTTCTTCCATTAACAAACGGTCAAGGTTACGCAGCAGTGCGCCACCACCGGTGAGCACCATGCCGCGCTCGGAGATGTCGGAAGCCAGTTCCGGCGGGCACTGTTCCAGTGCAACCATTACCGCGCTCACAATACCGGTCAGCGGTTCCTGCAGTGCTTCGAGGATTTCGTTGGAGTTCAGGGTAAAACCGCGTGGAACACCTTCTGCCAGGTTACGGCCACGAACTTCGATTTCACGGACTTCATCGCCCGGGTAAGCCGAACCGATTTCGTGCTTGATACGTTCTGCGGTGGCTTCACCGATCAGAGAACCGTAATTACGACGCACATAGTTGATGATAGCTTCGTCGAAACGATCACCACCAATGCGCACGGAAGAGGAGTAAACCACGCCGTTCAAGGAGATAACAGCAACTTCAGTGGTACCACCACCGATATCAACCACCATAGAACCGGTCGCTTCAGAAACCGGCAGGCCAGCACCAATTGCGGCAGCCATCGGTTCTTCAATCAGGAAGACTTCACGGGCACCAGCGCCCTGCGCGGATTCACGAATTGCGCGGCGTTCAACCTGGGTCGCGCCAACCGGTACACAAACCAGAACGCGCGGGCTTGGACGCATAAAGCTGTTGCTGTGCACTTGTTTGATGAAGTGCTGGAGCATTTTTTCAGTCACGAAGAAGTCGGCGATAACGCCGTCTTTCATTGGGCGAATGGCAGCAATATTGCCCGGCGTACGGCCCAGCATCTGCTTCGCGTCATGACCTACTGCAGCTACGCTTTTCGGTGAACCGGCACGATCCTGACGAATGGCCACCACGGAAGGCTCATTCAATACGATGCCTTGTCCTTTTACATAAATGAGGGTATTCGCAGTACCCAGGTCAATGGACAAGTCATTGGAAAACATGCCACGAAATTTTTTCAACATACTAAGGGATAATCCTGAAAGCTGGGGCGGAAAAGAAAATCCGCTTACTTTACCAACCACACGCAGCAGCGACAAGGCGCAAAAATCATCTGCTACGGTGAAAATTAGTGCAGTTCGTTTCCTTTGTTACAAATCTCTGCCTGAGTCCAGAAAGGCTTAATGCATCAGCAGCATTCCTCGCCTGTTTGCAACCGCGTAAGGTCATTCATCTGCATATGTGCTGCAACAATCTGGCGAGCAGACAAGCACACTCCCATGAGACGCAGCGCGCGTTATTCTACGTGAAAACGGATTAAACGGCAGGTTAAACCGAGTATCTTTGTGAATATTTTTTCACGTTAGTATCAAGTGGCTGTGAGGACGCGAAAAAATCCCCTTGCCCGCCTGTAACACCGCGCTGAATCAGGGTCTGCCACTCGCTTCGCGAACGCACGCCGGTGGCGTAAACGTGGGTGCTGGTCCCGGAGCAGGCTTCCACCAGGCTTTGAACCAGCAGCTGGTTCTCCGTTCGCTTCTCAATGTTCCTGACCAGCCCCGGATGGAGCTTGAGTAACTCAACATTAAGTTCTTTGATCCAACTGGTGCTTACCAGCGTCAAACCAGCCTGGTTGACGGCTACCCGTACCCCTAAAGCATTCACTAAACTAATAACAGGTTGTAAACGACTGATATGTTGACCTACATCGGCCTCTGCAAGTTCAATAATTATGCGTTTTCGTTGTGATTTTTCACATTGCATTAACGTATCGCGCAGCCAACGCTGAAAACGCGGACGAATCAGCGACTCAACGGTAACCTGAATCGCCAGATTTTCCTCTGGCCAGTAACGCAATAGTGGAATAAGACGGCTGATTTGCAGACGGTCATACTCTTCCGATAAGCCAAACTGCAAGACCATCGGCATATACTCCGCCGAGCTAACCTCTTCATTACCATCGAAGATGCGGCACATGAGTTCGCGATGATGAACCTGACCTTCGCGAGTAACCGCCGGTTTTTGATAAAGGCGCGGGCCGCCGCGACTGAGCATTTGCTCGATAAGCGTACGCCAGCGAACATTACCGCGTCCTTTTTCAGGCAACGAGTCATCATAAATAGCCCAGCTATTGCCACCCTGCAATCCCACATTACGCGTGGCAGACTCTGCATGTTCCATTACCTGCTCGGTATCCTGACCACTACGCCAGGCACAGATACCAATGTGGATCATATCGTCGCGATCGAGCATTTTATTGTTCGGCAAGGTATCGACGGCTTTGATTAACTGACTGGCTATGCTCTCTGCCTCTTTTAACGTCCGGTGCGGTAACAGCGCAGCAAAATCACTGCGGTGGTAACGCGCCAGCAGTGCGCCAGGGTAGCGCATCATAAATGTCGACAGCAGATTCGTCAGAGTGAAGAACTGTTCTTCAACCTGGCTGTGCCCCCAGGTATCGCTCAACATATTGAAATCCGGCAGACGAATCATCATCACGATCCCGTGGGTACCTACTTTCTCCTGATCTTCCAGTAACGTTGCTAACTGATTATCGAAAAAGAGTCGGTTATTGAGGCCGGTTTTCACGTCCTGTGCGGCATAAGAGCGGATCAGCGTATCAAGACGGCTGTGTTGTTCGCGTGCGTTCTGAATTTCACGAAGCAGCGTATCCAGCGCACTGCTGGTTCTGGGCGGCCATTCATAGATGGTTCCCAACACATTAGAGCCACGCTCACCGTTTAAGATACGAGTAGCCCGGGTTTCCAGCAATTCTTGCCCGGCAAGTTGCCGTTGTAACCAGCGTACCGCCAGAAAGAGCATAAGAATGATAAAGCCAATCGCCCCCGTGAGCGGCGCGGTGGTCATCAACGAATGGAAATAGTTGCCCATCGGATCCTGATAAACCAGACGCAACGACATCCCCGGATGCTTTATCAACGGAACGCTCAGTTCACGAAACAGATCGCTGGTGCCAACCGGACGATAACTACCATTTCTGGCCAGGGTATAAACCTGTTTATCACCATGCAGCAGGTCTACACGAACGATATCTGCTGACACCATTAATTCGGTAATTTGTGGCCTTAATGCGCTGAAGTCATTCGACACAAGGTGGGTATCAATCGCCGTCGCCACCGCCTGAACGCGATGACTAAACTTATACTGAATGGCGTTGTAGAAACTTAGCGACAGCCCAGCAAAGTCACAAAAATTGTTAACCCGGTGAGCAGCGTAACAAAGGCCGAAAATTTCGTCGTTAATCTCATCCTTGTGTTAACTCCGATAGTGAGGAAGCGGGCATACTAGCAAATCAGATTTATCTCGCAATTTATTGCGCTTCATCGGCTTTGCTTTTCCATTAGCGAGTATAGTCTTCAGAAATTATTTTCCAATCCATCATGCACATGAGGACCACTTATGCAGGCGTTACTTTTAGAACAGCAGGACGGCAAAACTCTCGCATCAGTACAGACTCTGGACGAAAGTCGCCTGCCGAAGGGCGATGTCACGGTCGATGTTCACTGGTCGAGCCTGAACTATAAAGATGCGCTGGCGATTACCGGTAAGGGAAAAATCATCCGTAATTTTCCGATGATTCCTGGGATCGATTTTGCCGGAACTGTACGCACCAGCGAAGATCCGAGTTTTCATGCCGGTCAGGAGGTGTTACTCACTGGCTGGGGCGTTGGTGAAAACCTCTGGGGTGGGCTGGCGGAGCAGGCGCGAGTGAAAGGTGACTGGCTGGTTGCCATGCCGCAAGGGCTGGACGCGCGTAAAGCAATGATTATCGGTACTGCCGGTTTTACCGCCATGCTGTGTGTGATGGCGCTGGAAGATGCCGGTGTTCGCCCGCAGGACGGGGAGATTGTCGTGACGGGTGCCAGTGGTGGCGTCGGCAGTACCGCCGTGGCGCTGCTGCATAAGTTGGGTTATCAGGTCGTTGCCGTTTCCGGTCGCGAAAGTACCCATGAATATCTGAAAAGTTTAGGTGCCAGCCGTATTCTCCCTCGTGATGAGTTTGCCGAATCCCGTCCTCTGGAAAAACAAGTCTGGGCTGGGGCAATTGACACTGTTGGCGACAAAGTGCTGGCAAAAGTGCTGGCGCAAATGAATTACGGCGGCTGCGTGGCGGCCTGTGGTCTGGCGGGTGGTTTTACTCTGCCAACCACGGTCATGCCATTTATTCTGCGTAATGTCCGTTTGCAAGGGGTGGATTCAGTAATGACGCAACCAGAACGCCGCGCACAAGCCTGGCAGCGACTGGTCGCCGATTTACCGGAATCATTCTATACCCAGGCGGCAAAAGAGATATCTCTATCAGAGGCACCGAACTTTGCCGAGGCCATCATTAATAACCAGATCCAGGGTCGCACGCTGGTGAAGGTTAACTAACCATTTAGCAAGGAATAATAAGAGAGGGAACTCATTTTGACATCATTATTCAATCGGTTAACGGGAAAAGCGGTTAGCCGGACAGCTTTCGTCGAACACCTTGGTCAGGAAGTTGTACAACATCATCCAAACTGGAAAGTCATGATTTCGACTGACCACAAATTGATGCGCATTGATACTCCTCTAAACAGCCATTATTGATACGCCTCCGTCGCCTGTTAGGTTTATGGTGCTTTGCCTGGGCGACACTACGCTTAACCTGTTACTGATTTCTGGTACCATGGGGTGAATAATCTGATTTTATTTGACTACAAATTAACCACTCGAACCTATTTAATGCTGAGAATTGTCAGTTGGTTGATTTTGCGTGCTTTAGCATTCACATCTATCCAGACGATGCAGTGAAAATTGGGTAATCCCCAGCAACCGCTGCGTAATGTCGTCTATCTTGTCGCGATCCTGGCATCCCTACATTATTTGTGGTCTGTGAAGATTATCTCATTGCAGCCCCTCATCTTCGCAGGGCTGGCTTTTCAGCTTTTCACCTTACGTTATAAGAAGTTCCGTCGATGATGGCGCTAATTTCGTGAATTGTGCGGCTTGTTGCAAATTACACGGTGTTGAAGGTTATTTACATGTTAGCTGTTGATTATCTTCCCTGATAAGACCAGTATTTAGCTGCCAATTGCTACGAAATCGTTATAATGTGCGACCTCGTCCTCCCTGACGCAGTTTTTGCGCTGCGGAAAAGGTGACATTGGCGCAACGAAGGTATATTTTGTTTTTTGCCGGAGGATAGCAGCAGATCGCTGCATAATGTCCGTCAAGTCTAACATTGACACTCTGGGGCAAAATAGACCGGCGTCCCGGCCTGCTGGAATTTATCGCTATGCATACAGCTGTCGGGGCATACGCTTTACAGACGGCGGTGAAACGCCTGTCACAATCACACTAAACAAAGAGTACGGAACCCACTCATGGATATTCGTAAGATTAAAAAACTGATCGAGCTGGTTGAAGAATCAGGCATCTCCGAACTGGAAATTTCTGAAGGCGAAGAGTCAGTACGCATTAGCCGTGCAGCTCCTGCCGCAAGTTTCCCTGTGATGCAACAAGCTTACGCTGCACCAATGATGCAGCAGCCAGCTCAATCTAACGCAGCCGCTCCGGCGACCGTTCCTTCCATGGAAGCGCCAGCAGCAGCGGAAATCAGTGGTCACATCGTACGTTCCCCGATGGTTGGTACTTTCTACCGCACCCCAAGCCCGGACGCAAAAGCGTTCATCGAAGTGGGTCAGAAAGTCAACGTGGGCGATACCCTGTGCATCGTTGAAGCCATGAAAATGATGAACCAGATCGAAGCGGACAAATCCGGTACCGTGAAAGCAATTCTGGTCGAAAGTGGACAACCGGTAGAATTTGACGAGCCGCTGGTCGTCATCGAGTAACGAGGCGAACATGCTGGATAAAATTGTTATTGCCAACCGCGGCGAGATTGCATTGCGTATTCTTCGTGCCTGTAAAGAACTGGGCATCAAGACTGTCGCTGTGCACTCCAGCGCGGATCGCGATCTAAAACACGTATTACTGGCAGATGAAACGGTCTGTATTGGCCCAGCTCCGTCAGTAAAAAGTTATCTGAACATCCCGGCAATCATCAGCGCCGCTGAAATCACCGGCGCAGTAGCAATCCATCCGGGTTACGGCTTCCTCTCCGAGAACGCCAACTTTGCCGAGCAGGTTGAACGCTCCGGCTTTATCTTCATCGGCCCGAAAGCAGAAACCATTCGCCTGATGGGCGACAAAGTATCCGCAATCGCGGCGATGAAAAAAGCGGGCGTTCCTTGCGTACCTGGTTCTGACGGCCCGCTGGGCGACGATATGGATAAAAACCGCGCCATTGCTAAACGCATTGGTTATCCGGTGATTATCAAAGCCTCCGGCGGCGGCGGCGGTCGCGGTATGCGCGTAGTGCGCGGCGACGCTGAACTGGCACAATCCATCTCCATGACCCGTGCGGAAGCGAAAGCTGCTTTCAGCAACGATATGGTTTACATGGAGAAATACCTGGAAAATCCTCGCCACGTCGAGATTCAGGTACTGGCTGACGGTCAGGGCAACGCTATCTATCTGGCGGAACGTGACTGCTCCATGCAGCGCCGCCACCAGAAAGTGGTCGAAGAAGCACCAGCACCGGGCATTACCCCGGAACTGCGTCGCTACATCGGCGAACGTTGCGCTAAAGCGTGTGTTGATATCGGCTATCGCGGTGCAGGTACTTTCGAGTTCCTGTTCGAAAACGGCGAGTTCTATTTCATCGAAATGAACACCCGTATTCAGGTAGAACACCCGGTTACAGAAATGATCACCGGCGTTGACCTGATCAAAGAACAGCTGCGTATCGCTGCCGGTCAACCGCTGTCGATCAAGCAAGAAGAAGTTCACGTTCGCGGCCATGCGGTGGAATGTCGTATCAACGCCGAAGATCCGAACACCTTCCTGCCAAGCCCAGGCAAAATCACCCGTTTCCACGCACCTGGCGGTTTTGGCGTACGTTGGGAGTCTCATATCTACGCGGGCTACACCGTACCGCCGTACTATGACTCAATGATCGGTAAGCTGATTTGCTACGGTGAAAACCGTGACGTGGCGATTGCCCGCATGAAGAATGCGCTGCAGGAGCTGATCATCGACGGTATCAAAACCAACGTTGATCTGCAGATCCGCATCATGAATGACGAGAACTTCCAGCATGGTGGCACTAACATCCACTATCTGGAGAAAAAACTCGGCCTTCAGGAAAAATAAGACTGCAAAAGCGTCAAAAGGCCGGATTTTCCGGCCTTTTTTATTACTGGGGATCGACAACCCCCATAAGGTACAATCCTCGCTTTCTTCACCCATCAGGGACAAAAAATGGACACTCGTTTTGTTCAGGCCCATAAAGAGGCGTGCTGGGCGCTGGGGCTGACCCTTTTGTATCTGGCAGTTTGGTTAGTAGACGCTTACTTACCTGGCGTTGCCCCCGGTTTTACCGGCTTTCCGCGCTGGTTTGAGATGGCCTGCATCCTGACGCCGCTACTGTTTATTGGACTGTGCTGGGCGATGGTGAAATTTATCTATCGCGATATCCCACTGGAGGATGACGATGCAGCTTGAAGTAATTCTACCGCTGGTCGCCTATCTGGTGGTGGTGTTCGGTATCTCGGTTTATGCGATGCGTAAACGGAGCACCGGCACCTTCCTTAATGAGTATTTCCTCGGCAGCCGCTCTATGGGCGGTATTGTGCTGGCGATGACGCTCACCGCGACCTATATCAGTGCCAGTTCGTTTATCGGCGGGCCAGGAGCTGCTTATAAATACGGGCTGGGCTGGGTATTGCTGGCGATGATTCAGCTTCCTGCTGTCTGGCTTTCACTCGGTATTCTCGGCAAGAAGTTTGCGATTCTTGCGCGCCGCTACAATGCAGTGACGCTGAACGATATGCTGTTTGCCCGCTACCAGAGTCGTCTTCTGGTGTGGCTGGCGAGTTTGAGTTTGCTGGTTGCGTTCGTTGGTGCGATGACCGTGCAGTTTATCGGCGGTGCGCGCCTGCTGGAAACCGCGGCGGGTATTCCTTATGAAACCGGGCTGCTGATTTTTGGTATCAGCATTGCGTTATATACCGCCTTTGGTGGCTTTCGCGCCAGCGTGCTGAACGACACCATGCAAGGGCTTGTGATGCTGATTGGCACCGTTGTGCTGCTTATTGGCGTGGTACATGCCGCTGGCGGCTTAAGCAACGCAGTACAGACCTTGCAAACCATCGATCCGCAACTGGTTACGCCACAAGGCGCTGACGATATTCTGTCGCCTGCCTTTATGACGTCGTTCTGGGTACTGGTGTGCTTTGGCGTGATTGGCCTGCCGCATACTGCGGTGCGCTGTATCTCTTATAAAGACAGCAAAGCAGTACACCGGGGGATCATCATCGGTACGATTGTAGTCGCAATCCTGATGTTCGGTATGCACCTGGCCGGAGCGTTAGGTCGTGCAGTGCTCCCCGATCTCACCGTACCGGATCTGGTGATCCCGACGTTAATGGTAAAAGTGCTGCCACCTTTTGCTGCCGGGATCTTTCTGGCTGCACCTATGGCTGCGATCATGTCGACAATTAACGCCCAACTGCTGCAAAGTTCCGCTACGATCATTAAAGATCTCTATCTGAATATCCGTCCGGATCAAATGCAAAACGAGACGCGTCTGAAGCGGATGTCGGCGGTAATTACGTTAGTTCTCGGCGCGTTGCTGCTGCTTGCCGCCTGGAAGCCGCCAGAAATGATCATCTGGCTGAATTTGCTGGCCTTCGGTGGGCTGGAAGCCGTTTTCCTGTGGCCGCTGGTGCTGGGTCTTTACTGGGAACGCGCCAACGCCAAAGGCGCGCTAAGTGCGATGATCGTTGGCGGCGTGCTGTATGCCGTACTCGCGACGCTGAATATTCAGTACCTGGGCTTCCACCCTATCGTGCCCTCGTTACTACTAAGTTTGCTGGCTTTCCTGGTCGGAAACCGTTTCGGTACATCCGTCCCGCAAGCTACCGTTTTGACTACTGATAAATAAAGAGTTTTGCCATGCCTTGGATCCAACTGAAACTGAACACCACCGGCGCGAACGCGGAAGATCTTAGCGATGCGCTGATGGAAGCGGGTGCCGTTTCTATCACTTTTCAGGATACCCACGATACGCCAGTATTTGAGCCGCTGCCGGGCGAAACGCGCCTGTGGGGCGACACCGATGTGATTGGTCTGTTCGACGCTGAAACCGATATGAACGACGTGGTGGCGATTCTGGAAAACCATCCGCTGCTCGGCGCAGGCTTCGCGCATAAAATCGAACAACTAGAAGATAAAGACTGGGAGCGCGAATGGATGGATAATTTCCACCCGATGCGCTTTGGTGAACGACTGTGGATCTGCCCTAGCTGGCGTGATGTGCCGGACGAAAACGCCGTCAACGTGATGTTAGATCCAGGGCTGGCGTTTGGTACGGGTACCCATCCAACCACCTCTCTGTGCCTGCAATGGCTCGACAGCCTCGATTTAACCGGTAAAACAGTCATCGACTTTGGCTGTGGTTCCGGCATTCTGGCGATCGCGGCGCTGAAACTGGGTGCAGCAAAAGCCATTGGTATTGATATCGATCCGCAGGCGATTCAGGCCAGCCGCGATAACGCCGAACGTAATGGCGTTTCTGACCGTCTGGAACTCTACTTACCGAAAGATCAGCCAGAAGAAATGAAAGCCGACGTGGTGGTCGCTAACATCCTTGCAGGCCCATTACGTGAACTGGCACCGTTAATCAGCGTCCTGCCGGTTTCAGGCGGTTTGCTGGGCCTTTCCGGTATTCTGGCAAGCCAGGCAGAGAGCGTTTGTGAAGCTTATGCCGATAGCTTCGCACTGGACCCGGTCGTGGAAAAAGAAGAGTGGTGCCGTATTACCGGTCGTAAGAATTAACCTTCGCATCGCCGTAGGGTGACGCGGGGCGAAGTGCGAGCAAGCTCACAAAAGGCACGTAAATTTGCCGATTATTTACGCAAATTTGCGTGCCAAAATTTTCATTCATAAAGAAAAATTGAGAACTTACTCAAATTTCTTTGAGTGTAAATTTTAGTCACTATTTTCTAATATGATGATTTTTATGAGTAATTATCGCACCACGCTCATTTTAAATGCAATTCTTTGATCCATCTCAGAGGATTGGTCAAAGTTTGGCCTTTCATCTCGTGCAAAAAATGCGTAATATACGCCGCCTTGCAGTCACAGTATGGTCATTTCTTAACTCATGCGCATCGGACAATATCAGCTCAGAAATCGCCTGATCGCAGCGCCCATGGCTGGCATTACAGACAGACCTTTTCGGACGTTGTGCTACGAGATGGGAGCCGGATTGACAGTATCCGAGATGATGTCTTCTAACCCACAGGTTTGGGAAAGCGACAAATCTCGTTTACGGATGGTGCACATTGATGAACCCGGTATTCGCACCGTGCAAATTGCTGGTAGCGCTCCGAAAGAAATGGCAGATGCAGCACGTATTAACGTGGAAAGCGGTGCCCAGATTATTGATATCAATATGGGTTGCCCGGCTAAAAAAGTGAATCGCAAGCTCGCAGGTTCAGCCCTCTTGCAGTACCCGGATGTCGTTAAATCGATCCTTACCGAGGTCGTCAATGCAGTGGACGTTCCTGTTCCCCTGAAGATTCGCACCGGCTGGGCACCGGTACACCGTAACTGCGAAGAGATTGCCCAACTGGCTGAAGACTGTGGCATTCAGGCTCTGACCATTCATGGCCGTACACGCGCCTGTTTGTTCAATGGAGAAGCTGAGTACGACAGTATTCGGGCAGTTAAGCAGAAAGTTTCCATTCCGGTTATCGCGAATGGCGACATTACTGACCCGCTTAAAGCCAGAGCTGTGCTCGACTATACAGGGGCGGATGCCCTGATGATAGGCCGCGCAGCTCAGGGAAGACCCTGGATCTTTCGGGAAATCCAGCATTATCTGGACACTGGGGAGTTGCTGCCCCCGCTGCCTTTGGCAGAGGTTAAGCGCTTGCTTTGCGCGCACGTTCGGGAACTGCATGACTTTTATGGTCCGGCAAAAGGGTACCGAATTGCACGTAAACACGTTTCCTGGTATCTCCAGGAACACGCTCCAAATGACCAGTTTCGGCGCACATTCAACGCCATTGAGGATGCCAGCGAACAGCTGGAGGCGTTGGAGGCATACTTCGAAAATTTTGCGTAAACAGAAATAAAGAGCTGACAGAACTATGTTCGAACAACGCGTAAATTCTGACGTACTGACCGTTTCTACCGTTAACTCTCAGGATCAGGTAACCCAAAAACCCCTGCGTGACTCGGTTAAACAGGCACTGAAGAACTATTTTGCTCAACTGAATGGTCAGGATGTGAATGACCTCTATGAGCTGGTACTGGCTGAAGTAGAACAGCCCCTGTTGGACATGGTGATGCAATACACCCGTGGTAACCAGACCCGTGCTGCGCTGATGATGGGCATCAACCGTGGTACGCTGCGTAAAAAATTGAAAAAATACGGCATGAACTAATTCAGGTTAGCTAAATGCTTGATTAAAAAGGCGCTACTCGGCATGGGGAAGCGCCTTTTTTATAGGTGTCACAAAGGGAGTGACCATGAGAACAGGATGTGAACCGACCCGGTTTGGTAATGAAGCTAAGACCATTATTCACGGTGATGCCCTTGCCGAACTTAAAAAGCTACCTACTGAAAGCGTCGATCTGCTCTTTGCCGACCCACCGTATAACATCGGTAAAAATTTTGATGGTCTGATCGAAGCCTGGAAAGAAGATCTGTTTATCGACTGGCTGTTTGAAGTGATTGCAGAGTGCCACCGCGTTCTGAAAAAGCAGGGCAGCATGTACATTATGAACAGTACGGAAAACATGCCCTTTATCGATCTCCAGTGCCGCAAGCTTTTTACCATCAAAAGTCGCATCGTCTGGTCATATGACAGTTCTGGAGTACAGGCGAAAAAACACTACGGCTCCATGTACGAACCCATCCTGATGATGGTGAAAGACGCAAAGAACTACACATTCAACGGTGATGCTATTCTGGTAGAAGCCAAAACCGGATCGCAGCGCGCGTTGATCGATTATCGCAAAAATCCTCCACAGCCATACAATCATCAAAAAGTACCGGGTAACGTCTGGGATTTTCCGCGCGTGCGTTATTTGATGGATGAATATGAGAACCACCCGACGCAAAAACCGAAAGCCTTACTGAAACGCATTATTCTCGCCTCTTCCAACCCAGGCGATATCGTTCTCGACCCGTTTGCCGGTAGCTTTACTACCGGTGCCGTAGCCATCGCCAGCGGACGAAAATTCATTGGTATTGAGATCAACAGCGAGTACATCAAAATGGGGCTTCGACGGCTGGATGTCGCGTCGCATTACTCCGCGGAAGAACTGGCGAAAGTGAAAAAAAGAAAGACCGGCAACCTGTCAAAACGAAGCCGGTTAAGCGAAGTTGACCCCGATCTCATTGCAAAGTAAAGGAAGTGTAAGCCTGGTTTTCAGATTATTCATTTCGTGTATATTTCCTGCCAGACTTGGTTAAACATGCACAGGCTCAGGTAATGATTCGCAAGTATTGGTGGCTCGTCGTTTTCGCTGTCTTCGTTTTTCTGTTTGATACTTTACTGATGCAGTGGATTGAACTGCTGACAACAGAAACAGACAAATGCCGTAATATGAACTCAGTTAATCCACTAAAACTGGTTAACTGTGACGAACTGAATTTTCAGGACAGAAT
>NZ_JBQZXC010000041.1:0-29032 GCF_053555815.1 Shigella sp. SIG6
GACCGTATGTGCGCTGTAAGCTCCTGTAGTGTGACTTCAGGATTGTCCAGTAGGAATGCCTTAGCTGTGGCTGCGAGCTCTCTCTGACGCATTGTAGCGGTCCTCCGGTCTGTGCTGCGGGTTGAGACTGATAGAAACGGGCTGGTAGCTCCTTTAAGTCTGAAGCGGACAGTGTAACGCCCGTTGGTTCTCCGGACTAGCTGTGGCGTAGCAAGGTCCTTGATTTGTGTCAGTCTTGTGTCAGGACTTGAGGTGTAGACTTGCTGATACAGATAGGGAGACCCAGAGAAAGAACTGGATGGATATGCAGTATCGTCATGGTTAATGTCAGTCATATCAGGACCTTAAGTAGCGTTGAGTCAACTACTTCAAGTCCGTCCATCCGTCTGACAGTGGAGTCCATCTGGAACTACGCGGGAAATACCCTCGTTAATCAGCATTCTGACATCAACAAAACGCATGAAATTCTGCAGGACGAATCGAAATGCGAAATGATTGTGGTCATCGAAAACTTTATGACCTCATCGGCAAAATATGCCGACATTCTGCTGGCAGACCTGATGACCGTTGAGCAGGAAGATATTATTCCTAACGACTACGCCGGTAACATGGGATATCTCATTTTCCTCCAGCCAGTCACCAGCGAAAAATTCGAACGTAAACCGATTTACTGGATCCTGAGTGAAGTCGCGAAACGTCTTGGACCTGACGTCTATCAAAAGTTCACAGAAGGTCGCACGCAGGAACAATGGTTACAACATCTGTACGCCAAAATGCTTGCCAAAGATCCGGCGTTACCGTCTTACGACGAACTAAAAAAAATGGGTATCTATAAGCGTAAAGATCCCAATGGCCATTTTGTCGCCTACAAAGCATTTCGTGACGACCCCGAGGCAAATCCACTTAAAACGCCTTCCGGTAAGATTGAAATTTATTCCAGCAAGCTGGCGGAAATTGCCCGTACCTGGGAACTGGAAAAAGATGAAGTGATAACCACGCATTCTCCCTGGAGTTAGCGCTATGGGCCAGGGAGCCTGGCACGAGCCCAATATGTCTGGCGATAAAATCGACCATGGCGGATGTGTGAATACGCTAACCACTCTGCGCCCTTCACCACTGGCGAAGGGAAACCCGCAGCACACTAATCTGGTCGAGATCGAAAAAATATAACCCACTACAACCATAAATTCTGGCATGACATTTTGTTTGAAAAGCAATAAGTGAGTAATGATGAAAATCCATACCACAGAGGCGCTCATGAAGGCTGAAATCAGCCGTAGAAGTCTGATGAAAACCTCCGCACTTGGCAGTCTCGCGCTGGCAAGCAGTGCTTTCACTCTGCCATTTTCCCAAATGGTCCGGGCGGCAGAGGCTCCGGTAGAAGAGAAAACGGTCTGGAGTTCCTGCACCGTTAACTGCGGGAGCCGCTGTCTGCTACGTTTGCATGTGAAAGATGACACCGTGTACTGGGTGGAGTCTGATACGACAGGTGACGACGTTTACGGTAATCATCAGGTTCGGGCATGTTTACGCGGGCGCTCTATCCGCCGACGGATGAATCATCCTGACAGGTTGAAATATCCCATGAAGCGCGTCGGCGAGCGCGGTGAAGGTAAATTTGAACGGATAAGTTGGGACGAAGCCCTGGATACCATCAGTGATAATCTTCGGCGGATCCTGAAAGATTACGGCAATGAGGCTGTACATGTCCTGTACGGAACAGGCGTAGATGGCGGAAATATCACCAACTCGAACGTCCCGTACCGTCTGATGAACTCTTGCGGGGGTTTTCTCAGTCGCTATGGCAGCTACAGTACCGCACAGATCAGTGCCGCAATGAGTTATATGTTCGGTGCCAATGATGGCAACAGCCCGGATGATATCGCCAATACGAAACTGGTCGTTATGTTCGGAAATAACCCGGCAGAAACGCGGATGAGCGGCGGTGGTGTCACTTACTACGTCGAGCAAGCCCGCGAACGTTCAAACGCACGCATGATCGTCATCGATCCACGCTATAACGACACAGCTGCCGGGCGTGAAGATGAATGGCTGCCCATTCGCCCTGGCACCGATGGCGCACTGGCCTGTGCGATTGCCTGGGTACTGATTACTGAAAACATGGTCGATCAGCCATTTCTCGACAAATATTGTGTTGGTTACGATGAAAAAACGCTGCCCGCCAACGCACCACGTAACGCGCATTATAAAGCCTATATTCTGGGCGAAGGGCCTGACGGCATAGCTAAAACGCCGGAATGGGCAGCAAAAATCACCAGCATCCCGGCAGAAAAAATTATCCTGTTGGCACGAGAGATCGGTTCAGCAAAACCTGCTTATATTTGTCAGGGTTGGGGGCCACAACGACACTCCAACGGCGAACAAACGTCCCGCGCTATTGCCATGCTTTCCGTTCTTACCGGTAACGTCGGCATAAACGGCGGCAACTCAGGTGTACGCGAAGGTAGCTGGGATCTGGGGGTAGAATGGTTCCCGATGCTCGAGAATCCTGTTAAAACGCAGATTTCCGTTTTTACATGGACAGATGCCATCGACCATGGTACGAAAATGACCGCGACCCGTGATGGTGTTCGTGGAAAAGAAAAACTGGATGTCCCCATCAAGTTTTTATGGTGCTACGCCAGTAACACATTGATCAATCAACATGGCGACATCAATCACACCCATGAGGTGCTTCAGGATGACAGCAAGTGCGAGATGATTGTTGGCATTGACCACTTCATGACGGCCTCGGCTAAGTATTGCGATATCCTGTTGCCTGACCTGATGCCAACAGAGCAAGAAGACCTTATCTCTCATGAATCTGCAGGGAATATGGGCTATGTGATCCTCGCCCAACCCGCAACCTCAGCAAAATTTGAACGCAAACCCATCTACTGGATGCTGAGTGAAGTCGCCAAACGCTTAGGACCAGACGTTTATCAAACCTTTACTGAAGGTCGCAGTCAGCATGAATGGATCAAATATCTCCATGCGAAAACGAAGGAACGTACCCCTGAGATGCCCGACTACGAGGAGATGAAAACGACCGGGATCTTTAAGAAAAAATGCCCGGAAGAACACTACGTCGCTTTCCGCGCATTCCGTGAAGATCCACAGGCAAACCCGTTGAAAACACCTTCGGGGAAAATCGAAATTTATTCTGAACGACTGGCGAAGATTGCAGATACCTGGGAATTGAAAAAAGATGAAATTATTCATCCCATTCCTGCGTATACCTCAGGTTTTGATGGCTGGGACGATCCCCTGCGGAAAACCTATCCACTGCAGTTAACGGGCTTCCACTACAAAGCGCGTACCCACTCCAGCTACGGCAATATTGATGTGTTACAGCAGGCCTGCCCACAAGAGGTGTGGATCAACCCCATTGATGCTCAGGCACGCGGTATCCGTCATGGCGATACCGTGCGGGTATTTAACAATAATGGAGAAATGCTGATTGCCGCAAAAGTGACTCTGCGTATTCTGCCTGGCGTTACCGCCATCGGGCAAGGTGCGTGGCTTAAAGCGGATATGTTTGGTGACCGGGTCGATCACGGCGGCAGTATCAATATTCTGACCTCTCACCGCCCTTCACCGCTGGCAAAGGGAAACCCGTCGCACAGCAATCTTGTCCAGATCGAAAAGGTTTAAGGAGTAGCCCATGACCACACAATATGGATTTTTTATCGATTCCAGCCGCTGTACTGGCTGTAAAACCTGCGAACTGGCGTGCAAAGATTTTAAAGATCTTGGCCCGGAAGTCAGTTTCCGCCGTATTTATGAATATGCTGGCGGCGACTGGCAGGAAGATAATGGCATCTGGCACCAGAACGTGTTCGCTTATTATCTCTCCATCTCCTGTAACCATTGCGATGACCCCGCATGTACAAAAGTCTGCCCCAGCGGCGCAATGCATAAGCGTGAAGATGGCTTTGTGGTGGTTGATGAAGATGTTTGTATCGGCTGCCGCTACTGCCACATGGCTTGTCCGTACGGCGCACCACAGTACAATGCTGAAAAAGGGCACATGACGAAGTGCGATGGTTGTTATTCGCGCGTCGCCGAGGGGAAACAACCCATATGCGTCAAATCCTGCCCGCTGCGTGCACTTGAGTTCGGTCCAATTGAAGAGCTGCGCCAGAAGCACGGCACTCTGGCTGCCGTCGCGCCACTGCCGCGCGCGCATTTCACAAAACCCAATATCGTTATCAAACCTAACGCCAACAGCCGCCCGACCGGCGATACCACTGGTTATCTGGCTAATCCGGAGGAAGTGTAAAATGGGAAATGGATGGCATGAATGGCCACTGGTTATCTTTACCGTATTGGGTCAATGCGTAGTAGGCGCGCTGATTGTTAGCGGAATTGGCTGGTTCGCCGCCAAAAATGACGCAGACCGTCAGCACATTGTTCGTGGCATGTTTTTCCTCTGGCTGTTGATGGGCATCGGGTTTATTGCCTCTGTCATGCACCTGGGATCGCCACTGCGAGCGTTTAACTCGCTGAATCGAATCGGAGCTTCTGGTCTGAGTAACGAGATTGCTGCCGGTTCCATATTTTTTGCCGTTGGCGGACTATGGTGGCTGGTGGCGGTCATCGGTAAAATGCCGCAAGCGTTGGGGAAACTCTGGTTACTTGTCAGCATGGCGCTCGGCGTCATTTTCGTCTGGATGATGACCTGCGTGTATCAAATCGACACCGTGCCAACCTAGCATAACGGTTACACTACGCTGGCTTTCTTCCTGACGGTATTGTTGAGCGGTCTAATACTTGCTGCCGCAATTCTGCGGGCAGCCCGCGTTACATTTAATACCACACCATTTGCCATCATTAGCGTTCTGGCGCTGATCGCTTGTGCCGAGGTGATTGTGCTGCAAGGTTTGTCTCTGGCGTCTATTCACTCATCCGTGCAACAAGCCAGCGCACTGGTACCAGATTACGCCTCCTTACAGGTCTGGCGTGTGGTATTGTTATGCGCAGGTCTTGGATGCTGGCTTTGTCCGCTCATTCGTCGCCGTGAACCTCACGTTGCCGGACTTGTTCTGGGGCTAATCCTCATACTTGTTGGTGAGATGATCGGGCGTGTGCTCTTTTATGGCCTGCACATGACAGTAGGAATGGCTATTGCAGGTTAACAAATTGGTGCGGGGCAACCCGCACATTTCAGGATGTTAGGAATGACCCATTTTCTGTCGCGGCGCGCGTGTTGGGCGCGCTGTTTTATTACGCTCCAGAGAGTGCGGAAGCCGCACCTCTGGTTGCGGTACTCACCAGTGACGGCTGGGAAACTCAGTGGCCTCTACCAGAAGCGTCATTAGCGCCGCTGGTGACGGCTTTTCAGACACAGTGTGAAGAGACTCACGCCCAGGCCTGGCAGCGTTTGTTTGTCGGCCCGTGGGGGTCGGTCTGGCTGGATCGCGAATCTGTGCTGTTTGGCGATTCAACATTGGCACTTCGTCAGTGGATGCGCGAGAAAGGCATTCAGTTTGAAATGAAGCAAAACGAACCGGAAGATCATTTTGGTTCACTGCTGTTGATGGCTGCGTGGTTGGCGGAGAATGGTCGCCAGACAGAATGCGAAGAATTGCTGGCATGGCACCTTTTTCCGTGGTCAACACGTTTTCTTGATGTTTTTATCGAAAAAGCAGAACACCCTTTCTACCGTGCACTGGGTGAACTGGCTCGCTTAACGCTGGCGCAATGGCAATCACAACTGTTGATTCCTGTCGCGGTTAAACCACTCTTTCGATAGGATCACCGTAATATTGCCGGATGGTGACGATTACGCGCGATTCGGCAATAATACGTTACAATGTCACGTTTTTTTATCTCTTAAAGCACGCACTGCTTTTGCGGTTGGCCTCTTTTGCCGCAAAATAGTCGCCCGTGTTTCATTGCCCATTTCTGCTCATGCATCATCTACACATCTATCCGGATCTGAGCACTATGTTCCGCCGTCTGCTTATCGCAACAGTCGTCGGTATTCTCGCGGTCTTTGCCGTTGCCGGGTTTCGTCATGCGATGCTGCTACTGGAGTGGTTGTTCCTCAATAATGACTCCGGCAGTCTGGTCAATGCAGCGACAAACCTTTCCCCCTGGCGACGGCTGCTAACTCCGGCGCTCGGCGGACTGGCGGCGGGTTTGTTGCTGATGGGCTGGCAGAAATTTACCCAACAACGCCCTCATGCGCCGACCGATTACATGGAAGCGTTGCAAACCGATGGACAGTTCGATTACGCAGCAAGCCTGGTTAAATCGCTTGCCTCGCTGCTGGTAGTAACCAGCGGCAGTGCAATTGGTCGCGAAGGTGCGATGATTCTTTTAGCTGCCCTTGCCGCCTCCTGTTTTGCCCAACGTTTTACGCCACGCCAGGAATGGAAATTATGGATCGCCTGTGGGGCCGCGGCGGGAATGGCTGCGGCCTATCGTGCCCCGCTTGCTGGCAGTTTATTTATAGCCGAAGTGCTGTTTGGCACTATGATGTTGGCCTCTCTCGGCCCGGTGATTATTTCCGCCGTCGTGGCATTGCTGGTTAGCAATCTGATTAATCATAGCGACGCGTTACTCTACAACGTACAACTCTCAGTGACGGTTCAGGCTCGTGACTATGCGCTGATTATCAGTACAGGTGTGCTGGCAGGTCTGTGCGGACCACTGTTGTTAACGTTAATGAACGCCTGTCATCGTGGATTTGTGAGTCTCAAACTTGCGCCGCCCTGGCAACTGGCACTAGGCGGGTTGATCGTGGGTCTGCTTTCCCTGTTCACACCTGCAGTGTGGGGCAACGGCTATAGCACCGTACAATCCTTTTTAACCGCCCCACCACTGTTAATGATCATTGCCGGGATCTTCCTTTGTAAACTGTGTGCCGTGCTGGCGAGTAGCGGTTCCGGCGCACCCGGTGGTGTCTTTACACCGACGCTATTTATCGGTCTTGCCATTGGCATGTTGTATGGTCGTAGCCTGGGATTATGGTTCCCTGATGGCGAAGAAATTACGCTTTTACTCGGATTGACCGGGATGGCGACACTGTTGGCGGCAACCACGCACGCGCCGATTATGTCGACGTTGATGATATGTGAAATGACCGGGGAGTATCAGCTACTCCCCGGTTTATTGATTGCCTGCGTAATTGCGTCGGTAATTTCGCGGACGTTACACCGTGACTCTATCTACCGCCAGCACACTGCGCAGTATAGCTAAGCGGATGTATTGCCCCAGTTCACGCTGTTCGGCGCGCGGCAGATAAGGCAGTTCACCAATGAGCGGTGCCGGAAGTTTTTTACCCAGCACATCAATGATTTCCGCATAATGCGCCAGTCCTGGGTTGATTCGGTTAGCCACCCAGCCAATGAGCGGCAGCCCGTCGTTGGCGATCGCCTGAGCTGTTAGCAGTGCATGGTTAATGCAACCTTCCTGAATACCGACAACCATCAACACCGGCAGTTGTTCCTGCACTACCCATTCAGAGAGTGGACGCAAATCATTCATCAGACTGCGCCAGCCGCCAGTCCCTTCTACCACGACATGATCGACTTTATCGGTCAGGTTTGCCAGGCCGTTTGAAATGAGGGTGTAATTGATTGGGCAACTGTGCGCCACGCTACTTTCTTCTTCGCTTAACGCGATAGGATTAACTGCTTCATAAGGCAGTTCGATGGTTGAAACACTCTGCAACACCAAGGCATCTTTATTACGCAGCCCTTCGGGTGTCTCTTTGCTCCCCTTCGCTACGGGTTTATATCCCGCAACCGTTTTTCCCTGGGAGGCTAACGCTTGTAGCAATGCGCGGGAAACCACCGTTTTCCCTACAGAAGTGTCTGTACCGGTAATAAAGAAACGCTTCAGCATCACTAACTCCACCGTTATGCTTCACAAATATAAACTAGGAAAATAATTAACCTTGAAAGTCTAAGTTATGCTTTCCTGGCCCAAATTGAGATAGCGCAAATTTTGGTAGAACAGTTAAAAAATGTTAACCCTGCAACAGACGAATCAACAAAGAACCGTTATACATCGCGTCTTTTACCAGTGCAGCGCCTGCCATCGTGCCCTGGTTAGAAAACTGAGTACTCTCAACGCTAATGTGCTGACTATACGCAGGAAGGGCCTGCTGACGGATGCTGTCTGAGATGACCGGGAAGAGGATATCTGCCGCTTTACTTAACGGTGAGCCAATCAGTATTTTTTGTGGGTTAAATAAATTCACCATGATGGCAAGAATGCGCCCTACATGCGCGCCCACCCCGATAATGATGTCTTTTGCCAGTAGATCGCCGCGCAATGCCGCCTGACACAATGAGTCCACGGTTAACGGTTGCCCATGTAACATCGAGCTCATGGATTGATTGAGACGCAGCTGTGCCAGCTCAAGAATACTGTCCACACTGGCGATGGTTTCGAGGCAGCCGTGGTTCCCGCAATAACAGCGTTTACCATATGGGTCGACCTGTGTGTGGCCTATTTCCACGAGACTACTGCTGCCTGCGTGTAGCAGATGACCATCGGTAATGACGCCCACCCCCACGTTGTGATCGATAACCACCTGAATCACATCGCGCGCCCCGCGTGAGGCACCAAACAAGGCCTCTGCCATCGTCCATGCGCTGATATCATGCTGAATATAAACCGGTACGCCGGTATGCTGCTCCAGCGCCTCGCCGAGCGGCATCTCTTTTACATCCTCGTAGAACGGCATGCGATGTACAATACCATTTTCCGTATCAATAATTCCCGGCAGGGTTATGGCAATCGAAGTTAGACGCTCAAGTTTTTTCTGGTGGCGGATAAAAAACTGATCGATATGGGAAATGATACGATCCAGCAATGGCAAGTCATCTTTTAACGCCAGTTCCTGCGACTCTTCCACCACCAGTTTGCTGCTCAGATCGCGCAGAGCAAGGAAAATCTCCCCGCGACTAATGCGCAGAGAAAGATAGTGCCAGGCTTCAGTTTCAACCACCAGCCCCACCGCCGGACGGCCACGGTTCCCCGCTTCTTTGATTTCCAGCTCTCGCACCAGGTGTGCTTCGAGCATCTCACGGACAATTTTAGTGATACTGGCAGGAGCCAGCTGCGCCAGACGGGAAAGATCGATACGCGAGACTGGACCAAGCTGATCAATCAGGCGATAAACCGCGCCCGCGTTGGTCTGCTTTATTTGATCAATGTGCCCAGGCTGGTTTTCAGCAACCACCGCATACTCCCTATATTTTCGCGCTCCGAAATAATCTGTAGGCTATGGTGAAGCACTTCAATACGTGTCGTCAAATTTTTACTTAGGCATGTGATTAACAGCACATTTTTCGGGCTTTTTCGCTGAAATTTCCCTCACCTGAGAGCATTCAGCAGATGAATACGAAAGTTACGCGCAGCTGGACTTTGTTCATGATGTTTCGGCCAGACCAACCACATTTCAGAAACCGCATCCTCTTCAGCAATCGGCACCTAGCGCATTTCGTTGAGCTGAACACGTTTAAATGACGCAGGCAAAATTGAAACACCCAGACCGGCGGAAACCAGACCGATGATGGTCATTGCGTCGCCCACCTCCTGAGTGATGACGGGCGTCAAATGGTAACGTCGCATCAGTCCGAGAATATCGTCATACAGCCCAGTCCCGACGTGCGGATCAAAAAAGACAAAGGGTTCTTTCGCCAGTTCAGCCAGTGTTACACTCGGATTATTTGCCAGGGGATGATCGTGCGGGATCATCGCCATAAGCGGTTCATGGACGATGACTGCGTGTTCAAGCGTCTCCGGTAACGCTGTGTTACGCAGCAATCCCATATCCAGCGTTCCTTCAATGAGCGGAGCGATTTGCTCGCGAGTGTTCATTTCGCGGGTTTGTAAATGGACATCAGGATAATCACGGCGAAACAGCGATAACGTATCGGACACCGCCCGAATAAAAGGAGCGGACGAAGTAAAACCAATACGCAACTCCCCCGCTTCACCCTGATGCAGTCTTTCAGCGCGAGCGGCAGCGTCATCCACCATAGACAGGATTTGCCGACTATCTGCAAGAAACTGTTTTCCTGCTGCCGTCAGCAATACACTGCGATTAGTTCGTGCCAGCAGTCGGGCACCGATTTGTTGCTCCAGTGCCTGAATCTGCTGACTTAGCGGCGGTTGCGAAATATTCAGGCGGGCAGCCGCGCGCCCAAAATGCAGCTCTTCCGCAACAGCAACAAAGTAACGCAGATGACGAAGTTCAATATTCATATTTAAAACATCTTATTTGAGATTATTAATATATTAGACAGAACAATTCGATTTTCCTACCCTATGTATAAGCCTGATCCACAGGCATATTTAGCAAGGATTTCAAGTGAGCCGTACTACAACTGTTGATGGCGCTCCGGCAAGCGACACTGACAAGCAAAGCATTTCTCAGCCAAATCAATTTATTAAACTCGGTACGCCGCAATTTATGCGCGTCACCCTGGCGCTGTTCTCTGCCGGACTGGCAACCTTTGCACTTCTCTATTGTGTGCAGCCTATCCTTCCGGTGCTTTCGCAGGAGTTTGGCTTAACGCCCGCGAACAGTAGTATTTCACTGTCCATTTCCACGGCGATGTTGGCTATCGGTTTGCTATTTACTGGCCCGCTATCCGATGCCATTGGTCGCAAACCAGTGATGGTCACGGCGCTACTGTTGGCCTCCATTTGTACGTTACTTTCGACAATGATGACCAGCTGGCACGGCATTTTGATTATGCGCGCCTTGATTGGGCTTTCGTTAAGTGGCGTGGCAGCTGTTGGCATGACTTATCTTAGCGAGGAAATCCACCCCAGTTTCGTGGCCTTTTCGATGGGGTTGTATATCAGCGGCAACTCAATTGGCGGCATGAGCGGACGCTTAATTAGTGGTGTCTTCACGGACTTTTTCAACTGGCGAATTGCTCTGGCGGCAATCGGTTGTTTCGCGCTGGCCTCGGCGTTGATGTTCTGGAAAATCCTCCCTGAATCACGCCATTTTTGCCCGACTTCGCTGCGCCCTAAGACGTTATTTATCAACTTTCGTCTGCACTGGCGTGACCGGGGATTACCGTTATTGTTCGCAGAAGGCTTTTTGCTGATGGGGTCGTTCGTCACGCTGTTTAATTACATCGGCTATCGGTTGATGCTTTCCCCCTGGCATGTCAGTCAGGCCGTGGTTGGCTTATTATCGCTGGCTTATTTGACCGGTACATGGAGCTCACCCAAAGCCGGAACCATGACCACCCGCTATGGGCGCGGTCCGGTGATGTTGTTTTCGACGGGAGTTATGCTGTTTGGTTTACTGATGACCTTATTTAGCTCGCTGTGGCTGATCTTTGCCGGAATGTTACTCTTCTCAGCCGGATTCTTCGCAGCCCACTCAGTAGCCAGCAGCTGGATCGGCCCCCGCGCAAAACGCGCTAAAGGCCAGGCCTCCTCGCTGTATCTGTTCAGTTACTATCTGGGGGCGAGTATTGCCGGGACGCTGGGTGGTGTTTTCTGGCATAACTATGGCTGGAACGGCGTCGGCGCATTTATTGCTCTGATGCTGGTCATTGCTCTGCTGGTCGGGACGCGTTTGCATCGTCGTCTGCACGCCTGAAAAATAAGTCCGGACTGCGGTAAATACCCGTCCGGACTTATTGCCTGCTCAAACCAACGTTAATAGCCATCCTAAAATAGACGAAGCGCCAGCCAATTCCCGCAGCGCATCTAGCGTCATCAGGATTATAAGTACCCAAATAAACGGATTCATTTTGCTGTGTGTCATTTATTACTGATGCGCAGTTATTCTACCGCTTTGTAAGTAGTATAATAGTTAACCCGATCAAGACTACTATTATTGGTAGCTAAATTTTCCTTAAGTCACAATACGTTATTATCAACGCTGTAATTTATTCAGCGTTTGTACATATCGTTACACGCTGAAACCAACCACTCACGGAAGTCTGCCATTCCCAGGGATATAGTTATTTCAACGGCCCCGCAGTGGGGTTAAATGAAAAAACAAATTGAGGGTATGACAATGAAAAAAGTATTAGCTCTGGTTGTTGCCGCTGCTATGGGTCTGTCTTCTGCCGCCTTTGCTGCAGAGACTGCGACCACACCTGCTCCGACTGCGACGACCACCAAAGCAGCGCCAGCGAAAACTACACATCATAAAAAACAGCATAAAGCAGCACCTGCCCAGAAAGCGCAGGCGGCTAAAAAGCATCATAAAAATACGAAAGCTGAACAGAAAGCCCCTGAACAAAAAGCGCAGGCAGCGAAGAAACACGCCGGGAAACACGGCCATCAGCAACCGGCAAAACCTGCTGCACAACCCGCAGCGTAAGTTTTCAACAGTAATGCTGGCGCGCCCCCTCGCGCCTGAAAATTACGGTGCTAAGCGGGTAATGTTTAGCACCGCCTTTAGCGGAGGGTAGTATGGTGGGCCGTTATCGCTTTGAGTTCATTCTTATCATCCTTATTTTATGCGCACTGATTGCCGCCCGTTTTTATCTTTCCTGACTGTAGTTATCTGATTTTACTCCCACTTTCATCCCGTCCCGTCTATAGTATTTATGAGGGTTTGCTTTTAATAATCATAATTACCCACCAGAGTGTGATATGCGTACAACCATTGCTGTAGTGTTGGGTGCAATTAGTTTGACGTCTGCTTTTGTGTTTGCAGATAAACCAGACGTTGCCAAATCGGAAAACGATGAGGTCAGCACCCTGTTTTTTGGTCATGATGATCGTGTGCCAGTGAATGACACGACCCAATCACCGTGGGATGCGGTTGGGCAACTGGAAACGGCCAGCGGCAATTTATGTACGGCGACGCTGATTGCACCCAATCTGGCATTAACGGCAGGACACTGTTTATTGACGCCGCCTAAGGGTAAAGCGGATAAGGCGGTAGCGCTGCGTTTTGTGTCAAATAAAGGTCTTTGGCGCTATGAGATCCACGACATAGAAGGCCGCGTTGATCCGACACTGGGAAAGCGGTTAAAAGCAGATGGGGATGGTTGGATTGTTCCTCCCGCAGCTGCACCGTGGGACTTCGGATTGATTGTGCTACGTAATCCCCCTTCTGGCATTACACCGTTGCCGTTATTTGAGGGAGATAAAGCCGCGCTTACTGCCGCATTAAAATCGGCTGGTCGTAAAGTGACTCAGGCGGGATACCCTGAAGATCATCTCGATACGTTATACAGTCATCAAAACTGTGAAGTGACTGGCTGGGCGCAAACGTCGGTGATGTCACATCAGTGCGATACCTTGCCGGGTGACAGCGGTTCGCCTCTGATGTTGCATACCGATGACGGCTGGCAATTAATTGGGGTGCAAAGTTCGGCTCCTGCCGCGAAAGATCGCTGGCGCGCCGATAACCGGGCCATTTCTGTTACCGGTTTTCGCGACAAGCTGGATCAACTGTCGCAAAAATAATGTTCAAACGCTGCCCGACAGCGCGGGCAGCGTCTTCATCAGGCAAGTTTCACCATGATCATTCCAGCCAACAGCAAGACCAGGCCAATCCAGCCTTTACGATTTAACCGTTGACCAAACAAGATCCAACCTGCGGCTAACGTGGCGGCAATACCAAACCCGCCCCACAATGCATAAGCGACAGACAAGTCGATCCCTTTAACGGCCTGAGAAAGCGCACTAAAGGCCGCCAGCACCGCCGCCAGGGAGAGCAAGCCAAATATTTTGCGACGAAAGCCGTCAGAAAATTTCAAAAAGACGTTAGCAACGATTTCCAGCACGATTGCCAATGCCAGCCAGGCGGCGTGAACCCATTCAAACTGCGCCATGGTTCACCTCCAGTTCAGGTTTACGCGCTTTACGGGTACCTGATTTGATCAACACTATCCCGGCGACCAGGGTGGTTAACCCGGCAATTTTCATCAGCGATAAACTTTCGTCGAATAACAAAACGCTAAACAAGGTAATAAATAAAATACCGATACCTTCCCACAGCGCATAAGCTACGCCTAAGGCGATTTTTTTAACGGCGAAAGAGAGAAATATATACGACAGAGAAATCATCACCAGCATTAAAATAAAGCCGCCATTTCCCTCACTGACGCTCGCCCATTTCATTGACAGCGTACCGGTAATTTCTGTAGCAATAGCCAGACCTAATAAAATCCAATAAATATACATTGTCCTTCTCCTGCAAGAGAACTATTTTAATTTTCGCTTAATTCAGCGAAACCAAAGTAAAGTGGTCAAGCCCTGCGCATAGGGCAAGCTTAGGCAGAAGAAAGGACTAAAGCGCGTTGCGCCAGTGCTGCTCACCTACGAGCAAGATAGTGGATGAGGTACGAAGATGGGTAAATGTAGAAAATAACGTCCTGAACAAATTGTCCATAATATTACAATTATCCGCAGTGTTGCTTCTCGTCATCGCAGATGATAATTGTCCTCGGTAGTTGAACACGCCTGATTTGTATCATAGCTTAAGAATTAACTCAAAATATTTTCACTTCTTTACCTGAGCGGTTTGATTTTCGTTATGATGACGGAGCGAAAAAGACATTATTATTAGCAAAGGAAGAAAAACGGGGACAAGCATGGCAAAGCCGATCATCACGCTCAATGGCCTAAAAATCGTCATTATGTTGGGAATGCTGGTCATTATTCTCTGCGGTATCCGTTTTGCCGCCGAGATCATCGTGCCGTTTATTCTCGCATTATTTATTGCTGTTATTCTTAACCCGCTGGTGCAACATATGGTCCGCTGGCGTGTGCCGCGTGTACTGGCAGTGTCGATTTTGATGACAATCATCGTGATGGCGATGGTGTTGCTATTAGCTTATCTGGGTTCCGCGCTCAACGAGTTGACGCGGACGTTACCGCAATATCGCAACTCTATTATGACGCCGCTGCAAGCTCTTGAGCCGTTGTTGCAACGCGTAGGGATTGACGTCTCAGTTGACCAACTGGCGCATTACATTGATCCGAACGCGGCGATGACGTTGCTCACCAACTTATTGACGCAGTTATCTAATGCCATGTTATCAATATTTTTATTGCTGCTGACGGTGCTGTTTATGCTGCTCGAAGTGCCACAATTGCCCGGAAAATTTCAGCAAATGATGGCGCGTCCGGTTGAAGGGATGGCGGCGATTCAACGTGCGATTGACAGTGTTTCTCATTATCTGGTGCTGAAAACAGCCATCAGCATCATCACCGGCCTGGTCGCCTGGGCGATGCTCGCCGCACTCGATGTTCGCTTCGCTTTTGTCTGGGGATTGCTGGCCTTTGCGCTTAATTACATCCCTAATATTGGTTCAGTTCTCGCGGCAATCCCCCCTATCGCTCAGGTACTGGTGTTTAATGGCTTCTACGAAGCGTTGCTGGTGCTGGCGGGATATCTGCTGATTAATCTGGTCTTCGGCAATATTCTGGAGCCGCGCATCATGGGACGTGGGCTGGGGCTTTCGACATTGGTGGTATTTTTGTCGTTGATTTTTTGGGGATGGTTGTTAGGACCGGTGGGTATGCTGCTTTCCGTGCCGTTGACAATTATTGTCAAAATTGCGCTTGAACAAACAGCGGGAGGTCAAAGCATCGCCGTTCTGTTAAGCGATCTCAATAAAGAGTGACGGCCTCCGCAGAGGCCGTCAGGGTTACAGAGCTTTCAGGATTGCATCCACGCTGGCTTTGGCGTCACCAAACAGCATGTGGGTGTTTTCCTTGAAGAACAGCGGGTTTTGCACACCAGCATAGCCAGTGTTCATCGAACGTTTAAAGACAATCACGTTCTGCGCTTTCCACACTTCCAGCACAGGCATACCAGCAATCGGACTCTTCGGATCATCCTGCGCCGCCGGGTTAACCGTATCGTTAGCACCAATCACCAGTACGGTATCGGTATCAGCAAAGTCATCGTTGATCTCGTCCATTTCCAGCACGATGTCATACGGTACTTTTGCTTCAGCCAGCAATACGTTCATATGTCCAGGCAAACGCCCCGCAACCGGGTGGATACCGAAACGCACATTAATACCACGAGCGCGGAGTTTCTCGGTAATTTCAGCGACAGGATATTGCGCCTGCGCGACTGCCATGCCGTACCCCGGAGTAATGATCACTGAATGGGAGTTTTTCAGCAGTTCCGCTGTCTCTTCTGCGGTGATTTCGCGGTGCTCACCCACTTCCTGATCATCGCCAGTAGAAGAGCCGTCGGTGCCGAAACCACCCGCAATAACGCTGATAAAGGAACGGTTCATCGCCTTACACATAATGTAAGAAAGGATAGCCCCCGAAGAACCGACCAGCGCACCGGTCACAATCAGCAGGTCGTTGCTGAGCATAAAGCCCGCAGCCGCAGCCGCCCAGCCGGAGTACGAGTTCAGCATCGACACCACCACCGGCATATCTGCACCACCGATGGAGGCGACTAAATGCCAGCCGAATACCAGCGCAATGGCGGTCATTATCAGCAATGCCAGCACTTGCAGGCCGACGCTGTCCGTGCGAACAAATACAATCAGCAGCAAGAAGGAAACGACCAGAGCCGCCAGGTTCATTTTGTGACGGTTTGGCAGCATCAACGGTTTAGACGAAATCTTGCCACACAGTTTGCCGAACGCCACCACCGAGCCCGTGAACGTTACCGCCCCGATGAAGATACCGAGGAACACTTCCGTCAGGTGAATATTGACCAGAATCGGTGCCATTCCCGCGTCATGATGCAGATAACTGTTAAAGCCAACCAGCACTGCCGCCAGACCCACGAAGCTGTGCAGGATCGCCACCAGTTCTGGCATTTCGGTCATTTCAACTTTCTTCGCCAGCCGGATACCAATTGCCCCACCAATGACCATCGCCAGCAAGATCCAGCCAACATTACCCGTATCCGGTCCAAAAATGGTTGCGATTAACGCAATCGCCATCCCGGCGATACCGAAGTTGTTACCCTGGCGAGACGTTTCATGTTTCGAAAGACCGGCCAGACTGAAGATAAACAGGATCGCGGCAACAATGTATGCAGCTGTAACTAATCCTCCAGACATATGTTACCCCTTAATTTTTGCGGAACATTTTCAGCATGCGCTGAGTCACGGTGAAGCCACCGAAAATATTAATGCTGGCTATAAGCACCGCGATAAAACTAAGGAAGCTAACCCAGCCTCCCTGGCCAATCTGCAACAGTGCTCCGACAACAATAATCCCTGAAATCGCGTTGGTAACCGACATCAACGGTGTATGCAGCGCGTGCGATACATTCCACACCACGTAATAACCGACAACGCAGGCCAGCGCGAAAACGGTGAAGTGCCCAAGAAACTCTTTCGGCGCAACGCTTGACAGCCAACCGAACAGGATGATTGCCAGCGCCATCAACGCGTATTTACGCCACGGTGAGCAGGCACATTTTTCCTCAGTTTTCACTTCCGGTGCCGCTTTTTGTGCCGCCTGCGGCTGAGCTGATACCTGAATCGGCGGTGCCGGCCAGGTAATTTCGCCCGCACGGATCACGGTCACGCCGCGAATCACCACATCATCAAAATCAACAGTGATATTGCCGTCTTTCTCTTTGCACAACAGTTTCAGCAGATTAACGAGGTTAGTACCGTAAAGCTGTGAGGATTGCGTCGGCAGACGGCCCGGAAGATCGGTATAACCAATCACTTTGACACCATTTTCCGTACTGAAGATTTCACCCGGCACGGTGTATTCACAGTTGCCACCGTTTTGGGCTGCCAGGTCGACAATCACACTGCCCGCCTTCATGGAGTCAACCATTTCACGGGTAATTAGCTTCGGCGCTGGTTTGCCTGGAATAAGCGCGGTGGTGACAATGATATCGACCTCTTTTGCCTGGACGGCAAAGAGTTCCATTTCCGCTTTGATGAACGCGTCCGACATCACTTTGGCATAGCCATCGCCGCTGCCCGCTTCCTCTTTAAAATCCAGCTCGAGGAATTCCGCGCCCATACTTTGAACTTGTTCTTTCACTTCCGGGCGGGTGTCGAATGCACGCACAATCGCGCCGAGACTGTTTGCTGCACCAATGGCGGCCAAACCTGCAACACCGGCACCAATCACCATCACTTTTGCCGGTGGCACTTTCCCGGCCGCAGTGATTTGCCCGGTAAAGAAGCGCCCAAATTCATGTGCCGCTTCAACAATGGCGCGATAACCGGCGATATTCGCCATCGAGCTTAGTGCGTCCAGCGATTGTGCGCGTGAGATACGCGGCACAGAGTCCATCGCCATCACGGTCACGTTACGTTCCGCAAGTTTTTGCATTAATTCCGGATTCTGCGCAGGCCAGATAAAACTCACCAGCGTTGTCCCGGGATTCAGTAACGCAATTTCATCATCTAACGGCGCATTGACCTTCAGAATGATCTCTGACTGCCAGACGCTATTCCCTTCTACAATTTCAGCGCCCGCTTGCACAAACGCTTTATCGTCAAAACTTGCCAGTTGACCCGCGCCGCTCTCTACCGCGACGGTAAAACCCAGTTTCAGCAGCTGTTCCACTGTTTTTGGCGTTGCTGCAACACGGGTTTCATTGGTTAACCGTTCTCTTGGTATGCCAATTCGCATGATATTCCCTTCCATCGGTTTTATTGATGATGGTTTGCCTGTGTCAGGAGCCACACAAGCCGCTCATGTACGAGCTAAATGTTACTCCGTTAAAATAAATTAGTAACAAACGCCCTATAACGTACTGAAAATTATGCCTGTGATCTAGCGCTAAAAATCAGTATTTCGGCGTGAACTCGCAAAATATTAACGATTCAGCCGTGATAGTGGGATAAACACCTTAGAACGCCGGATAAAGACTGATAATTGTCTTCGACGGTCGGGTAAAACGAGACATCGCCCCGGCACGAATCACTACTTAACATTAAATTAACTTATACAATTCAGTTGCTTCAGTAGTAATGATGCTGATACGGCTGTTTTTTAAGCATAGACGGTCATTTGAGCAGGATTAAAATTGGTTTAAGGAATGTGATATGAAAAATGACGCAGACAGTTACACCGTTTAAATGCAATAATCAGCCACGTTTCTCGTTAATAACAATACCAGTACCTGGTTTGCGCAAGGCGAAGGATTATTTTTATGAAGCTTAAGAACACCCTCCTGGCGTCGGCACTGCTTTCTGCTACGGCATTCTCCGTTAACGCAGCAACAGAACTGACACCGGAGCAAGCGGCAGCGGTTAAACCTTTTGACCGTGTAGTGGTTACCGGTCGTTTTAATGCTATTGGCGAAGCGGTGAAAGCCGTTTCTCGTCGCGCAGATAAAGAAGGTGCCGCCTCTTTTTATGTTGTCGACACTTCTGATTTTGGTAACAGCGGTAACTGGCGTGTGGTCGCTGACCTCTATAAAGCCGATGCTGAAAAAGCAGAAGAAACAAGTAATCGCGTAATTAACGGTGTTGTCGAACTGCCGAAAGATCAGGCTGTTCTGATTGAACCGTTTGACACGGTCACCGTCCAGGGCTTCTATCGTAGCCAGCCAGAAGTCAATGATGCCATCACCAAAGCGGCAAAAGCGAAAGGTGCCTACTCTTTCTACATCGTTCGTCAAATCGATGCCAACCAGGGCGGCAACCAGCGTATTACTGCATTCATCTATAAAAAAGATGCTAAGAAACGTATCGTCCAGAGCCCGGATGTGATCCCGGCAGATTCCGAAGCAGGACGTGCAGCTCTGGCTGCCGGTGGCGAAGCCGCGAAGAAAGTTGAGATCCCGGGTGTTGCGACTACCGCATCACCAAGTTCTGAAGTCGGTCGCTTCTTTGAAACCCAGTCATCAAAAGGCGGGCGTTACACCGTCACGCTCCCGGATGGCACTAAAGTCGAAGAACTGAACAAAGCGACAGCAGCGATGATGGTCCCGTTCGACAGCATCAAATTCTCTGGCAACTACGGCAACATGACCGAAGTCTCCTATCAGGTTGCGAAACGTGCCGCGAAGAAAGGTGCTAAGTATTACCACATCACCCGCCAGTGGCAGAAACGTGGTAATAACCTGACCGTCAGCGCAGATCTGTATAAATAACTATTCAGTTACTCCTATAAGGCGGCTTGATGCCGCCTTTCGCATTTTTAGTCACAAATTTCCCCGCGACCATTGCATGCAGACACATCTCTTCGTAAAATCCCGCGCTTCAGTGGCAAACTCCATTTTTATGCGTTTTGCCCTAATATTTATTCTTCTTATCACGTTTTAATCACTGGATATCGATGGAAAAGAAACTGGGACTGAGCGCACTCACCGCGCTGGTATTAAGCTCAATGCTGGGCGCGGGTGTTTTCAGTCTGCCGCAAAATATGGCGGCAGTTGCCAGCCCGGCAGCACTGCTCATCGGCTGGGGTATTACTGGCGCTGGCATTTTATTGCTGGCCTTTGCCATGCTGATCCTCACGCGCATTCGTCCCGAACTTGATGGCGGTATCTTTACCTATGCCCGCGAAGGGTTTGGCGAGCTAATCGGCTTTTGTTCCGCATGGGGATACTGGCTGTGCGCGGTCATCGCCAACGTCTCCTATCTGGTGATCGTTTTTTCCGCGTTAAGCTTTTTTACGGACACGCCGGAATTGCGCCTGTTTGGCGATGGTAATACCTGGCAATCGATAGTCGGTGCATCGGCTTTATTGTGGATTGTTCACTTTTTGATCCTGCGCGGGGTGCAAACCGCTGCCAGCATTAACCTGGTGGCGACACTGGCAAAATTGTTGCCGCTGGGTCTGTTTGTTGTGCTGGCGATGATGATGTTCAAACTGGATACCTTCAAGCTCGACTTCACCGGACTTGCACTTGGCGTACCTGTTTGGGAACAGGTGAAAAACACCATGCTGATCACCCTGTGGGTTTTCATTGGTGTGGAAGGTGCCGTGGTTGTTTCTGCGCGTGCGCGTAATAAACGTGATGTTGGCAAAGCGACACTGCTGGCGGTTCTCTCCGCTCTGGGCGTTTACTTGCTGGTAACGCTGCTTTCGCTGGGTGTGGTGGCACGTCCTGAACTGGCTGAAATTCGTAACCCGTCAATGGCCGGTCTGATGGTGGAAATGATGGGACCATGGGGCGAAATCATCATCGCTGCCGGTTTGATCGTTTCCGTTTGCGGCGCGTACTTAAGCTGGACCATCATGGCGGCAGAAGTTCCGTTCCTGGCTGCCACTCATAAAGCATTCCCACGCATTTTTGCGCGCCAGAACGCACAAGCTGCGCCATCCGCCTCACTGTGGTTGACCAACATCTGCGTGCAAATTTGTCTGGTACTCATCTGGCTGACCGGTTCCGATTACAACACGTTGCTGACCATCGCCTCAGAAATGATTCTGGTGCCCTATTTCCTGGTCGGCGCGTTCTTGCTGAAAATCGCAACCCGTCCACTGCATAAAGCGGTAGGTGTCGGTGCCTGCATTTATGGCTTATGGTTATTGTACGCCTCTGGTCCAATGCACTTGCTGTTATCCGTTGTTCTGTATGCACCGGGGCTGCTGGTTTTCCTGTATGCGCGCAAAACGCATACACATGATAATGTACTGAACCGTCAGGAAATGGTGCTGATTGGCATGCTGTTAATTGCCTCAGTTCCGGCGACCTGGATGCTGGTGGGATAACGTTCATCCCATCGTTGGATAGCAAAGGAGATAACGATGGGTAAAACCCAGCCCTTGCCAATATTAATTACTGGCGGAGGTCGTCGCATCGGCCTCGCCCTCGCATGGCATTTCATTAATCAAAAGCAACCGGTGATTGTCAGCTATCGGACACACTATCCAGCCATTGATGGACTGATTAATGCAGGTGCGCAGTGTATTCAGGCTGATTTTTCGACCAACGACGGTGTGATGGCGTTTGCCGATGAAGTACTAAAAACCACCCATGGTCTGCGTGCTATTTTGCATAACGCCAGTGCGTGGATTGCGGAAAAACCGGGTGCGCCACTGGCCGACGTACTGGCTTGCATGATGCAGATCCACGTTAATACCCCATACCTGCTCAACCATGCGCTGGAAAGATTACTGCGTGGGCACGGACACGCCGCCAGCGATATCATTCACTTTACCGATTATGTGGTGGAGCGCGGTAGCGACAAACATGTTGCGTATGCTGCAAGCAAAGCGGCACTGGATAATATGACCCGCTCGTTTGCCCGCAAGCTGGCACCGGAAGTGAAAGTGAATTCTATTGCGCCATCGCTGATCCTGTTTAATGAACATGATGATGCCGAATATCGACAACAGGCGCTGAATAAATCACTGATGAAAACCGCGCCTGGCGAGAAA
Source organism: Shigella sp. SIG6 (assembly GCF_053555815.1). Classification (NCBI taxonomy): domain Bacteria; kingdom Pseudomonadati; phylum Pseudomonadota; class Gammaproteobacteria; order Enterobacterales; family Enterobacteriaceae; genus Shigella; species Shigella sp. SIG6. The sequence goes on from NZ_JBQZXC010000041.1 coordinate 22,243, forward strand.
GAAGTGATCGACCTGGTCGATTACTTACTTACCAGTTGCTTTGTCACCGGACGCAGTTTCCCACTTGATGGCGGTCGTCATCTGCGTTAATGCAGCTTTATCCAGCATATAATCAACACCCATGCGCTTATCCCCCAACACGCAACAGAACCAACAAAAGCGGCGGGCAAGCGCATCATTCCGGTGAAATACCACAGCGACACCAGGTAAACAAAATAGGGAATAATCGACCACATACTAAAAATGATGGTTGCGCGTAAGGCTTCAATGCCGCGTTCGCTAGCAACAATATAATGCGCGATAAGCGCAAAGGTCGGGAAAAGTGGAATCAGCGCGGCTTTGATTACCAGCCCCATCTTTTTACCTTAACACTTCCATAACAAGTCATCAGTAGAATACCTGATGAAAACTTGTTTAGAAACGATTGATAGTAAGTAAAAACAGCGCGGTGTATTGTGACGTTTTTATATCTACCGTGAATGTTATGAACACTATCGTATTTGTGGAAGATGATGCGGAAGTCGGTTCACTGATTGCCGCGTACCTGGCAAAACATGATATGCAGGTTACCGTAGAACCGCGCGGCGACCAGGCCGAAGAAACCATTTTGCGAGAAAATCCGGATTTGGTGTTACTCGACATCATGCTACCAGGCAAGGACGGCATGACCATTTGTCGTGATTTACGCGCAAAGTGGTCTGGACCGATTGTTCTTCTAACCTCTCTCGATAGCGATATGAACCACATCCTGGCACTGGAAATGGGTGCCTGCGACTATATTCTCAAAACGACGCCCCCTGCTGTTTTGCTAGCGCGTTTACGTTTGCATTTGCGTCAGAATGAGCAAGCCACACTGACCAAAGGTCTTCAGGAAACGTCTCTGACTCCCTACAAAGCCCTGCATTTCGGCACGTTAACTATCGACCCCATCAACCGCGTAGTCATCCTGGCTAACACTGAAATCTCGCTCTCGACAGCTGATTTCGAATTATTGTGGGAACTAGCTACGCATGCCGGGCAAATCATGGACCGCGATGCATTGCTGAAAAATTTACGCGGCGTCAGTTATGACGGACTGGATCGTAGCGTGGACGTGGCTATTTCGCGGTTAAGAAAAAAACTGCTCGATAACGCCGCAGAACCTTATCGCATTAAAACTGTGCGTAACAAAGGCTATCTTTTTGCGCCTCATGCATGGGATAGTGACAATAAACAATCAGATGACTAATATTTGTTCATCTGAAAAAGAGAACAATTAACGAATTCAATTAATAAGAGCTTATTCAAATTCCAAACCCCCTACATTTGATATGAATATGAGAAAAAATTTCTCTATAATCGCCTCGTCCCTGCGTCTTATGGCGCAGATTTTTTACAACAAACTCTTTCCGGCATTTCAGGTGCTGAATGAGGCAAGAGGCTTAAAAAACGGTTACAACTTTCACATATGTTGTGCTTTTTTTGATCTGCTCATGGGGGATTTTCAAAACGGACCAAAAGAGCGAATCCCTTTCCAAAAGTGTTTTTATCGCGATTTTCCTGGGGGCTATCATTGGTATCTCCCTGCATTTCATTCCTGAGACAAGCAGTGAAACCGTTATCGAATGGTATAATATTGCTGGTAACGGTTATGTTAATTTATTAAAACTTGTTGCCGTTCCACTCATATTCATTTCGATTCTTTCAGCGATTAATAAGCTCGAAAATAGCGCTGGTATTGGCAAGATGTCTTTAACTATTGTTGCCTGTATGTTGTGTTTAGTCATGATTGCAGGTTTAGTTGGCCTGGCTATTGCCAGTGCAATTGGCCTTGATGCCAGCGCCTTTGGTCATATGCAATCCTCTTTAACCAGCGATGACGTCTCGAAAACAGCTGCGGTATCTTTACCGCGACTCATTACGTCATTGATCCCAACCAACCTCTTCCTTGATCTGACCGGGGCAAGAAGTGTTTCGGTTATTGGCATCGTCATCTTTACAATTCTTGCTGGTATTGCGCTGTTAAAAGTAAAGAAAGATGCACCAGCAGAGGGCGAAAAATTGAGCGCGGGGATCAACGCGATTCAAATATGGGTAATGAAAATGGTCCGTATTGTCATTGCGCTGACGCCTTATGGGGTAATGGCACTAATGGCGAAAGTCTTCTCAACGTATCAGCTTTCACAGTTTACCAATTTGCTCGGGTTCATCGTCGCCTGTTATCTGGCCGTTTTTGTGATGTTTATTGTTCACTCGGGCATTTTGCTGTTAATAGGTAAAAACCCCGTTAACTATTACAAGACCGTCTGGCAAGTACTTACCTTTGCGTTTGTTTCTCGCAGTAGTGCGGCTTCAATTCCTCTGGCTATTTCTGCATTGGAAAAATTGGGGGTTCCAAATACGATTGCTAATATTGCAGCGTCTTTTGGTTCCAGCATGGGACAAAATGGCTGCGCTGGGATTTATCCTGCCGTGATGGTGGCGATGATTGCTCCAACAATGGGTATCGATCCCTTCTCATTGCAATTCCTCGCAACTCTTTTACCTGCCATCGCGCTTGGCTCAATAGGGGTAGCAGGCGTAGGTGGTGGTGGGACATTCGCGGCGCTGATTGTCCTTTCAACACTTAATTTCCCTGTCGCATTAGTAGTTATTTTTATTGCCATAGAGCCGATCGTTGATATGGCAAGAACAGCGCTTAATGTGAATGGTTCAATAATGTCCGGTGTAATATCAGCCCGTCTTCTTAAGGATAGAGAGACTAAAGAACAACAAAGCGTCACGTTAAATTAAACCTTAGCATAATAAACAAGCCCCGGTGGAAAATTGAATTTACTGAATATGAATACGCCGGGGATACATCCGTCTGTTCCGGACATTATCTTCCAAACAAGGTCTTATCCAGTTGGCAGTTTACATTGCTCCACAGTCGTGAATTAATACGAATAGTATTCTGTTGCGGGCGATGCCAATGAAAAAATTGTTTATCCAGTTTTACCTGTTATTGTTTGTCTGCTTCCTTGTGATGTCTCTGCTGGTTGGGCTGGTGTACAAATTTACCGCCGAACGCGCGGGCAAACAGTCGCTGGATGATTTGATGAACAGTTCGCTGTATCTGATGCGCAGCGAATTGCGAGAGATCCCCCCACACGACTGGGGTAAGACGCTGAAAGAGATGGATTTAAATCTCTCTTTCGATCTGCGTGTCGAGCCACTGAGTAAATACCATCTTGATGATATTTCCATGCACCGACTGCGTGGCGGCGAAATTGTCGCCCTGGACGATCAGTACACGTTTTTGCAGCGTATCCCGCGCAGCCACTACGTGCTGGCAGTTGGTCCTGTTCCTTATCTTTATTACCTCCATCAAATGCGATTGCTGGATATCGCCCTGATCGCTTTTATTGCTATTTCCCTCGCCTTTCCGGTGTTTATCTGGATGCGTCCGCACTGGCAGGATATGTTAAAACTGGAAGCAGCGGCGCAACGATTTGGCGATGGGCATCTCAATGAACGTATCCACTTTGATGAGGGTTCGAGCTTTGAACGACTTGGTATCGCATTTAACCAGATGGCGGACAATATCAACGCCTTAATTGCCAGCAAAAAACAGCTTATTGACGGTATCGCTCACGAACTGCGAACACCGTTAGTGCGCCTGCGTTATCGACTGGAGATGAGCGATAACCTGAGCGCCGCCGAATCCCAGGCGTTGAATCGTGATATCAGTCAACTTGAAGCTTTAATTGAAGAGCTGCTGACTTATGCCCGACTCGATCGCCCACAAAACGAGCTTCATCTTAGCGAACCAGACCTGCCGTTGTGGCTGTCAACGCATCTGGCAGATATTCAGGCAGTAACGCCCGATAAAACGGTACGGATAAAAACGCTCATGCAAGGCCATTATGCGGCGTTGGATATGCGCTTAATGGAGCGCGTGCTGGATAATTTGCTCAATAACGCCCTGCGCTACTGCCATTCAACGGTTGAAACCAGCCTGCTACTGTCGGGGAATAGAGCGACATTAATTGTTGAGGATGATGGCCCAGGGATTGCCCCAGAAAACCGCGAACATATCTTTGAACCTTTTGTTCGCCTCGATCCCAGCCGGGATCGCTCAACCGGCGGCTGCGGGCTGGGGCTGGCAATTGTCCACTCTATAGCACTGGCAATGGGCGGTACGGTTAATTGTGACATCAGCGAACTGGGTGGTGCTCGCTTCTCGTTTAGCTGGCCGTTATGGCATAACATCCCGCAATTTACCTCTGCCTGACACTACGCGCACGATGGTCAAGTCACCACGACTGTGCTATAAAATAAGTATGTTGTAACTAAAGTGGTTAATATTATGGCGCGTTACGATCTCGTAGACCGACTCAACACTACCTTTCGCCAGATGGAACAAGAGCTGGCTACATTTGCCGCTCATCTTGAGCAACACAAGCTATTGGTTGCCCGCGTGTTCTCTTTGCCGGAGGTAAAAAAAGAGGATGAGCATAATCCGCTTAATCGTATTGAGGTAAAACAACATCTCGGCAACGACGCGCAGTCGCTGGCGTTGCGTCATTTCCGCCATTTATTTATTCAACAACAGTCCGAAAATCGCAGCAGCAAGGCCGCTGTCCGTCTGCCTGGCGTGTTGTGTTACCAGGTCGATAACCTTTCGCAAGCAGCGTTGGTCAGTCATATTCAGCACATCAATAAACTCAAGACCACGTTCGAGCATATCGTCACGGTTGAATCAGAACTCCCCACCGCGGCACGTTTTGAATGGGTGCATCGTCATTTGCCGGGGCTGATCACCCTTAATGCTTACCGCACGCTCACCGTTCTGCACGACCCCGCCACTTTACGCTTTGGTTGGGCTAATAAACATATCATTAAGAATTTGCATCGTGATGAAGTCCTGGCACAGCTGGAAAAAAGCCTGAAATCACCACGCAGTGTCACACCGTGGACGCGCGAGGAGTGGCAAAGAAAACTGGAGCGAGAGTATCAGGATATCGCTGCCCTGCCACAGAACGCGAAGTTAAAAATCAAACGTCCAGTGAAGGTGCAGCCGATTGCCCGCGTCTGGTACAAAGGAGATCAAAAACAAGTCCAACACGCCTGCCCTACACCACTGATTGCACTGATTAATCGGGATAATGGCGCGGGCGTGCCGGACGTTGGTGAGTTGTTAAATTACGATGCCGACAATGTGCAGCACCGTTATAAACCTCAGGCGCAGCCGCTTCGTTTGATCATTCCACGGCTGCACCTGTATGTTGCAGATTAACGCCCGGCTTTCATACTGCCGACCATCTGTTCTGGCCGTACCCAGCTGTCAAACTCGGCTTCGCTAAGATACCCCAGCGCAAGGGCCACAGCTTTTAAGGTCAGCCCTTCTTTATGCGCTTTTTTGGCGATCTCCGCGGCTTTGTCATAACCAATGTGGGTGTTAAGCGCAGTCACCAGCATCAGCGATTCATTGAGTAATTGATTGATTCGCTCACGATTCGGTTCAATACCCACTGCGCAGTGTTTGTTAAAACTTTCCATGCCATCTGCCAGCAAGCGCACCGATTGCAGGAAATTATGGATCACCATCGGACGGAAGACGTTCAGTTCAAAGTTACCGGAAGCGCCACCCATGTTGATCGCCACGTCGTTCCCCATTACCTGACAGCAGAGCATGGTTAATGCTTCACACTGGGTTGGGTTCACTTTCCCCGGCATGATTGAGCTGCCCGGCTCATTTTCCGGGATTGAGATTTCACCAATTCCGCAGCGCGGGCCAGAGGCCAGCCAGCGGACATCATTGGCGATTTTCATCAGTGACGCAGCCAACCCTTTCAACGCGCCGTGCGCCTGAACCAGGGCATCACAGGTCGCAAGCGCTTCAAATTTGTTCGGCGCGGTAACAAACGGTGCACAGGTAATGACTGCCAGTTCATCTGCTACGCGACGCGCATACTCCGGATGGGTATTTAGTCCAGTACCCACCGCTGTACCGCCAAGAGCCAGTTCCGCTACGTGAGGCAGGCTGTATTCGATATGTTTGAGATTATGCTCGAGCATCGCTACCCAGCCGGAAATCTCCTGCCCTAGTGTTAGCGGCGTGGCGTCCTGCAAGTGGGTTCGACCGATTTTGACGATATCGGCAAATGCACGCGATTTTTCACTCAGCGTCTGTGTCAGGGTTTTAAGCTGCGGAATGAGTTGCTTGCGCAGTGCCAGCAGCGCCGCAACGTGCATCGCCGTCGGAAAGACATCGTTGGAACTTTGGCTTTTGTTCACGTCGTCGTTAGGGTGAACTTTACGTTCCATCCCGCGCACACCGCCGAGTAATTCACTGGCCCGGTTAGCCAGCACTTCGTTCATGTTCATGTTACTTTGCGTGCCGGAGCCGGTCTGCCAGATAGCCAGCGGGAATTCGTCGTCATGCTGTCCTGCCAGTACTTCATCCGCCGCCTGCCGAATGGCGCTCGCTTTCTCTTCAGACAACAAGTCTAAATCTTCATTAACTTTTGCCGCTACGCGCTTGGTTAGCGCCAGCGCATGAATCAGTGAGGTGGGCATTTTCTCCGTCGAAATGCGGAAATGCTCCAGCGAGCGTTGAGTTTGTGCGCCCCACAGCTTATCTGCCGGGACATCAATCGCCCCCATCGAATCTTTTTCGCTGCGTACTGTATTCATGGCCTGCTCCTCACCTGATTAATTTTTTCTTTCTGTTTTGCTTTCGTTAAGCAACTTTTAGCTCACTCATTATTTACTATTTGATAACAAATGTTTGGTCTTTCGTGCCATGTAAAAAAACCGCCCCGAAGGG
>NZ_JBQZXC010000042.1:0-28169 GCF_053555815.1 Shigella sp. SIG6
ATCCCTTAAGTGCATTAACTGACTACTTTTTTATTATTGATGAGTATAAACTTGACGCTTTCAAAATAAAAAGAAAATCGAAGCATTCACACATGAATAAAAAATTAATGTATATATTCGCAATTTTTATAGTTGCAGCAATTACCTGTATTAGCCAACCCAAGAAAACGACGTTGCGTGATAAAGCCATGGTGAATTATGCCTTTGATTATTTAAGATCACCAGGCAGTCTACCGTTAACCACGGCAGCCACGGAGCTTTCCGCGATTCATGGTCACTCAACATCGCAATATCGCCTTGGCGAATTTTATCTTCATGGTAGCGACGGTAAACCACTGGATTATACACAGGCGAGATACTGGTATGAGCAATCAGCAGAACAGGAAAATCCGCGCGCACAAAGCAAACTGGGGTGGATCTACCTGAAAGGCCTGGGAGTCAAACCCGATACCCGTAAAGCAATTCTCTGGTATAAGGAAGCAGCTGAACAAGGGTATGCTCATGCTCAATATACTTTGGGTTTGATCTACAGAAATGGCACTGGTATTAATGTTAACCATTATGAATCTCAAAAATGGTTAAAACTGGCCGCCAAACAACATTACAAAAATGCGGAAAGATTACTTGCCGGACTTCCCGCACATTAACGTCGACTGTCACCCGAAGAGATGGAGTATTTTCCCTATCAAACCGGCAAAGATAAAAATGTAGAAAATAATTTTGATGACGCCCAGACAGCCCAGCCCGCCATCGTCAATGGGCATTGGCTGCGGTTGCGGCTCCGGCTCGACGGTTTCCTGACCGGTAAAATTCGCCGCCTGAATTAATAATCGACGAATAATTAATGCTTCCAGTGGACAACGATCTTCTGCATCAAGGCGGCTCACAATCGGCATTAATGATTCTTCTGTCGGTTGGCTGGCCTGCACTAATTGTTTGGCAACTAAATATAATGGCCATAAGGGATGTTCTGTATCACGCGTGAGTGAGATCCGCGGCTTACGTCCTTTGTGCAAAACCATCTCGACCAGTGAACTCCCCAGCGCAGAGAGTTTTTCATCGCTGAGTATTTCGTATAAATGAAAACGCGTACGGGCGCTGTCGCCGGGGACATAAAGTAGCGGTTTTCCCTGATCGTTAACCAGATCACGCGCTTCAATCATCATCACCACTAATGGGTAATAATCGACCCGATGCTGACGGCACCATTGCAACATTAAAGCATCCGCCTGGGTGGAGGGATACTCGCGCCAGTAGTAACAAAGTTCTGCCAGCAGGCTTTCGCCTTCTCCACAATAGACGCGTTGTGCGTATTCATAATAACGCGCATCTTCATTATCAGGTTCAGCTTCCCGCCACGACCGGGCGTAATCCAGGAGTTCGGGGATTCCCAGGCGGCTTGCGCTATACCAGCGGAGTAAATTTCTGTGCAGTTTTGCATCATCGGGGATAATCACTGCGCGATGTTGCGCTAAATACAATGTCAGCCATTCTGGATGCGATGACCAAATCCGAGCGAACATTTGGTAAAAATCGATGGTGTCATTTTGCACGGCAACGGGCAGATGCAGAATGGTCTGGAAGTTAAAAACATTCCCCTTCGCAATGGCATATAAAAAGGATTCCAGTTCTTCTTCGTCTATTTCCCCGACGTTTTCCTCCTGCAACCACCGCAATCTTTCTGCTAATAACACCACGCACTCGAAGGATAAATGGGCAGTGTTCATGGCGATTGTGCACAGCGACCAGCGTAATTCATCAATCTCTTCCATCGAGCAATAATTTAATTGCTGAATGAATCGCTGCCAGGCGGAGGGCAGAAAACGTTCGCTATCAGAGGCAAGTAACGCGCGAAAGGCGAGCAGAATTTCATGTTCTGCTACCTCATATTCTTCTGGTTGCCAAACAGATTTAGCAGGCGACTGCGCAATCCGTAGCGCCTCCTCATACGCCTGACGAAGTTGTTTAAAACCCTGCGGATCGGTTTCTGGATGAAAGGACGGTAACAGCGCCAGATAAGCGCGGCGGATAATATCGACGTCAGTCGTTTCCTCTATATCGAGGATCTTCCAGCAATTTTTCATAAGTCGCTCATATCCTTAAGCGTTTCCGGGCATGTGGGGTAGTCAGCCAGTGGTTGCCAGGACAAGGTAGGGTAATACGCATCATCACTGGCAAATAATTGATAAAACATATCATTGCCGGAATCGTCGTATTCTTTACGCGCTAAGAATTCGCGTAATAAAGGCAGATGATCATCTTCGGGAGACTGCCAATATTGCCGACCAAAGGTATAACCGGCAAAGTATTGCCGCCAGTTACTATAATAACGTAGAGCCCGTAGATGAATACGCGACTGGATCCATAGACTTTCTTCTTCACTCAACCAGTTATTAAGTACGCCCATTCGACTTAAAAAACCCATCCGGACATAATCCCATGCTTTAATTCCTCCCTCACCACAGCATTCGGCTGTGCTGGCGACAAATTGCGCATAAGCCTGACCTTGCTCATTTAATTCAGCAAGATAGTCACGCCATTCACATGGAGAATAACGAAACCAGCGGTGATAAAACCCTGCCAACCGAGCGGCATGACCGTTCTCGATCATTCGGTGAATTGTGCGCAGCAGGTCATCACGGTCATCAATTCCCCATGAGGAAGAAAGGTCAAAAAAGCATGTACCTAAATACATTTTGGGGGATGAATGCGAAGGTAAACAGCATTCATTGCGTATTTCCATCGGAGTGGAAAGTGCAAACAATATTTTTTGCGACCCCATGTCCATATAATTTATCCTTAAACATTCATTTAATGAATGTAAACTACATTTCGAGACTCAGTTATTTATACTTTTCTGACGCAACATAATACGCATAAAATAAGGCTTACGCAAAAATGGAACACATAAAAATATAATATATTTTATCTACAACCATAAGGAAATGATAATGATTTTTACGTCAAGTTGCTGCGATAATTTATCAATAGATGAGATTATCGAACGTGCTGAAAAAGGCGATTGCGAGGCTCAATATATTGTTGGGTTTTATTATAATCGCGATAGCGCAATTGACTCTCCGGACGACGAAAAGGCCTTTTACTGGCTGAAGCTGGCCGCTGAGCAAGGTCATTGTGAAGCACAGTATTCCTTAGGGCAAAAGTATACCGAGGATAAAAGCCGTCATAAAGATAATGAGCAAGCCATCTTCTGGCTGAAAAAAGCTGCCCTACAAGGCCATACTTTCGCTTCCAACGCCCTTGGCTGGATACTGGATCGTGGAGAAGACCCCAACTATAAAGAAGCGGTTACCTAGTATCAGATAGCCGCGGAGAGCGGAATGTCTTATGCGCAAAATAATCTTGGATGGATGTACAGAAATGGCAACGGAGTCGCACAAGACTATACGCTGGCATTTTTCTGGTACAAACAAGCTGCATTACAAGGCCATAGTTACGCACAAGACAATCTGGCCGATCTTTATAAAGACGGAGAAGGCGTTGCTCAAAACAAGACACTCGCCGCATTCTGGTATTTGAAAAGCTCACAGCAGGGTAATCGGCACGCCCAGTTTCAAATTGCATGGGATTATAACGCTGGCGAAGGGGTGGACCAGGACTATAAGCAAGCGATGTACTGGTATCTGAAGGCTGCCGCTCAGGAAAGCGTCGGCGCTTACGTCAACATCGGTTATATGTATAAACACGGACAAGGCGTTGAGAAAGATTATCAGGCTGCCTTTGAATGGTTTACGAAAGCCGCTGAATGCAATGACGCCACTGCCTGGTATAACCTGGCCATTATGTATCACTACGGAGAAGGAAGACCTGTCGATCTCCGACAGGCTCTCGACCTGTATCGTAAAGTTCAGTCATCCGGAACCAGAGATGTCAGTCAGGAAATTCGTGAGACTGAAGATTTACTGTAGAAATAAAAACAAGGGCCGGGGAATTTCATTCTGCCCATATTCTCTTTATTGCTGTGCGAAATCAGACTATTACGGCTCAAACGGGCGTCTCTGGAACTGGTCATAACCACATTTCGGGCATAGCGTCAGCACTTCCGGTGTGTAGATCGGGAGATGGAAGTGACATTTCTCGCAGACCAGATTTCCCAGCCCGACCACTTCTCCGCTGTGATAAACCCCATGATGATTGAGGTCCTGGAAAACTTCGCGCCATTCAAGCTGCGTTTTATCGGTGATGTCTGCCAGCTCCTGCCACAAGCTTTCTTTAATCACCCGCATAAAGACGCTGTCAGATTCTTCTTTCAGGCTCTCTTCATAGCTCATGGCGAACTCTTCCAGGTCACGTCTGACAGCTCGCGTCAGCTCATCGATCTCGGTTCGCGTTAACTCCCCTGTTTTTATTACGCGCTCGCGCGCCTGTTCCACCAGTGCGTCGATATCACGTTCGCCATTGCGCAGGCGTTCGTTCAGTGACGCGACCAGTTCACGGTAATATTGAGCAACCTTGTTCATCGTTTCATCTCCCGGGTCGTTAACTGACTATAATAATAGACGTTCTTTGTTCCTTGCTTTGCTAATACGCCCACAAACTCTGTAAATTAATGTACGAATAATCCGGGCATCATTTCAACGTCGAGTGCGCGAAAGGCTGTTTTGACGCGGACGTTTGGGCTATGCTATGCGGATCTGAAAAACCACCTCAACGCTACATTTGTAGCCGTATTGAAAACAGGACCACTGGCTGCCATGCAAGAGCAATACCGCCCGGAAGAGATAGAATCCAAAGTACAGCTTCATTGGGATGAGAAGCGCACATTTGAAGTAACCGAAGACGAGAGCAAAGAGAAGTATTACTGCCTGTCTATGCTTCCCTATCCTTCTGGTCGACTACACATGGGCCACGTACGTAACTACACCATCGGTGACGTGATCGCCCGTTACCAGCGCATGCTGGGCAAAAACGTTCTGCAGCCGATCGGCTGGGACGCGTTTGGTCTGCCTGCGGAAGGCGCGGCGGTGAAAAACAACACCGCTCCGGCACCGTGGACGTACGACAACATCGCGTATATGAAAAACCAGCTCAAAATGCTGGGCTTTGGTTATGACTGGAGCCGCGAGCTGGCAACCTGTACGCCGGAATACTACCGTTGGGAACAGAAATTCTTCACCGAGCTGTATAAAAAAGGCCTGGTATATAAAAAGACTTCTGCGGTCAACTGGTGCCCGAACGACCAGACCGTACTGGCGAACGAACAAGTTATCGACGGCTGCTGCTGGCGCTGCGATACCAAAGTTGAACGTAAAGAGATCCCGCAGTGGTTTATCAAAATCACTGCTTACGCTGACGAGCTGCTCAACGATCTGGATAAACTGGATCACTGGCCAGACACCGTTAAAACCATGCAGCGTAACTGGATCGGTCGTTCCGAAGGCGTGGAGATCACCTTCAACGTTAACGACTATGACAACACGCTGACCGTTTACACTACCCGCCCGGACACCTTTATGGGTTGTACCTACCTGGCGGTAGCTGCGGGTCATCCGCTGGCGCAGAAAGCGGCGGAAAATAATCCTGAACTGGCGGCCTTTATTGACGAATGCCGTAACACCAAAGTTGCCGAAGCTGAAATGGCGACGATGGAGAAAAAAGGCGTCGATACTGGCTTTAAAGCTGTTCACCCATTAACGGGCGAAGAAATTCCCGTTTGGGCAGCAAACTTCGTATTGATGGAGTACGGCACGGGCGCAGTTATGGCGGTTCCGGGTCACGACCAGCGCGACTACGAGTTTGCCTCTAAATACGGCCTGAACATCAAACCGGTTATCCTGGCGGCTGACGGCTCTGAGCCAGATCTTTCTCAGCAAGCCCTGACTGAAAAAGGCGTGCTGTTCAACTCTGGCGAGTTCAACGGTCTTGACCATGAAGCGGCCTTCAACGCCATCGCCGATAAACTGACTGCGATGGGCGTTGGCGAGCGTAAAGTGAACTACCGCCTGCGCGACTGGGGTGTTTCTCGTCAGCGTTACTGGGGCGCGCCGATTCCGATGGTGACGCTGGAAGACGGTACCGTAATGCCAACCCCGGACGACCAGCTGCCGGTGATCCTGCCGGAAGATGTGGTGATGGACGGCATTACCAGCCCGATTAAAGCAGATCCGGAGTGGGCAAAAACTACCGTTAACGGTATGCCAGCGCTGCGTGAAACCGACACTTTCGACACCTTTATGGAGTCCTCCTGGTACTATGCGCGCTACACTTGCCCAGAGTACAAAGAAGGTATGCTGGATTCCGAAGCGGCTAACTACTGGCTGCCGGTGGATATCTACATTGGTGGTATCGAACACGCCATTATGCACCTGCTCTACTTCCGCTTCTTCCACAAACTGATGCGTGATGCAGGCATGGTGAACTCTGACGAACCAGCGAAACAGTTGCTGTGTCAGGGTATGGTGCTGGCAGATGCCTTCTACTATGTTGGCGAAAACGGCGAACGTAACTGGGTTTCCCCGGTTGATGCTATCGTTGAACGTGACGAGAAAGGCCGTATCGTGAAAGCGAAAGATGCGGCAGGCCATGAACTGTTTTATACCGGCATGAGCAAAATGTCCAAGTCGAAGAACAACGGTATCGACCCGCAGGTGATGGTTGAACGTTACGGCGCGGACACCGTTCGTCTGTTTATGATGTTTGCTTCTCCGGCTGATATGACTCTCGAATGGCAGGAATCCGGTGTGGAAGGGGCTAACCGCTTCCTGAAACGTGTCTGGAAACTGGTGTACGAGCACACAGCAAAAGGTGATGTTGCGGCACTGAACGTTGATGCGCTGACTGAAGATCAGAAAGCGCTGCGTCGCGATGTGCATAAAACTATCGCTAAAGTGACCGATGATATCGGCCGTCGTCAGACCTTCAACACCGCAATTGCGGCGATTATGGAGCTGATGAACAAACTGGCGAAAGCACCGACCGATGGCGAGCAGGATCGCGCTCTGATGCAGGAAGCACTGCTGGCCGTTGTCCGTATGCTCAACCCGTTCACCCCGCACATCTGCTTCACGCTGTGGCAGGAACTCAAAGGCGAAGGCGATATCGACAACGCGCCGTGGCCGGTTGCTGACGAAAAAGCGATGGTGGAAGACTCCACGCTGGTCGTGGTGCAGGTTAACGGTAAAGTCCGTGCCAAAATCACCGTTCCGGTGGACGCAACGGAAGAACAGGTTCGCGAACGTGCTGGCCAGGAACATCTGGTAGCAAAATATCTTGATGGCGTTACTGTACGTAAAGTGATTTACGTACCAGGTAAACTCCTCAATCTGGTCGTTGGCTAAGCGCGGGAGGAAGCGTGCGATATCTGGCAACATTGTTGTTATCTCTGGCGGTGTTAATCACCGCCGGGTGTGGCTGGCATCTGCGTGACACCACGCAGGTTCCTTCCACTATGAAGGTCATGATCCTGGACTCAGGCGATCCGAACGGGCCATTAAGCCGTGCGGTGCGTAACCAGTTACGTCTGAATGGTGTCGAGTTGCTTGATAAAGAAACCACGCGTAAGGACGTTCCATCCCTGCGTTTGGGTAAAGTGAGCATCGCGAAAGATACCGCATCGGTATTCCGTAACGGTCAAACAGCAGAGTATCAGATGATCATGACGGTGAATGCGACCGTGTTGATCCCCGGCCGTGATATCTACCCGATTAGCGCCAAAGTCTTCCGTTCATTCTTCGATAACCCGCAAATGGCGTTAGCGAAAGATAACGAACAAGACATGATCGTAAAAGAGATGTACGACCGTGCTGCCGAACAGCTGATTCGTAAGCTGCCAAGCATCCGTGCTGCGGATATTCGTTCCGACGAAGAACAGACGTCGACCACAACGGATACTCCGGCAACGCCTGCACGCGTCTCCACCATGCTGGGTAACTGATGATTCGGTTGTACCCGGAACAACTCCGCGCGCAGCTCAATGAAGGGCTGCGCGCGGCGTATCTTTTACTTGGTAACGATCCTCTGTTATTGCAGGAAAGCCAGGACGCTGTTCGCCAGGTAGCTGCGGCACAAGGATTCGAAGAACACCACACTTTTTCCATTGATCCCAACACTGACTGGAATGCGATCTTTTCGTTATGCCAGGCTATGAGTCTGTTTGCCAGTCGACAAACGCTATTGCTGTTGTTACCAGAAAACGGACCGAATGCGGCGATCAATGAACAACTTATCACACTCACCGGACTTCTGCATGACGACCTGCTGTTGATCGTCCGCGGTAATAAATTAAGCAAAGCGCAAGAAAATGCCGCCTGGTTTACTGCTCTTGCGAATCGCAGCGTGCAGGTGACCTGTCAGACACCGGAGCAGGCTCAGCTTCCCCGCTGGGTTGCTGTGCGCGCAAAACAGCTCAACTTAGAACTGGATGACGCGGCGAATCAGGTGCTCTGCTACTGTTATGAAGGTAACCTGCTGGCGCTGGCTCAGGCACTGGAGCGTTTATCGCTGCTCTGGCCAGACGGCAAACTGACATTACCGCGCGTTGAACAGGCGGTGAATGATGCCGCGCATTTCACCCCTTTTCATTGGGTTGATGCTTTGTTGATGGGAAAAAGTAAGCGCGCGTTGCATATTCTTCAGCAACTGCGTCTGGAAGGCAGCGAGCCGGTTATTTTGTTGCGCACATTACAACGTGAACTGTTGTTACTGGTTAACCTGAAACGCCAGTCTGCCCATACGCCACTGCGTGCGTTGTTTGATAAGCATCGGGTATGGCAGAACCGCCGGGGCATGATGGGCGAGGCGTTAAATCGCTTAAGTCAGCCGCAGTTACGTCAGGCCGTGCAACTCCTGACTCGAACGGAACTCACCCTCAAACAAGATTACGGTCAGTCAGTGTGGGCAGAGCTGGAAGGGTTATCTCTTCTGTTGTGCCATAAACCCCTGGCGGACGTATTTATCGACGGTTGATATGAAATCTTTACAGGCTCTGTTTGGCGGCACCTTTGATCCGGTGCACTATGGTCATCTAAAACCCGTGGAAACGCTGGCGAATTTGATTGGTCTGACGCGGGTCACAATCATCCCTAATAATGTTCCTCCGCATCGTCCCCAGCCGGAAGCGAACAGCGTGCAGCGTAAACACATGCTTGAACTGGCGATTGCCGACAAGCCATTATTTACTCTTGATGAACGCGAGCTAAAGCGCAATGCCCCCTCTTACACTGCGCAAACACTGAAAGAGTGGCGGCAGGAACAAGGACCGGACGTGCCGCTGGCGTTTATTATTGGTCAGGATTCATTGCTGACCTTTCCGACCTGGTACGAATACGAAACGATACTCGACAATGCACATTTGATCGTCTGTCGGCGTCCAGGTTACCCACTTGAAATGGCGCAACCGCAATACCAGCAATGGCTGGAAGATCATTTGACACATAACCCGGAAGATCTTCACCTTCAGCCTGCCGGTAAAATTTATCTGGCTGAAACGCCGTGGTTTAACATCTCGGCGACCATCATCCGCGAACGTTTGCAAAACGGTGAATCGTGTGAGGATTTATTGCCGGAACCGGTATTGACTTACATTAACCAACAAGGCTTGTATCGCTGATACCTGTCGTTACGGAGGGCATGATGCGACTGTGGTTAATTCGTCATGGCGAAACACAAGCGAATATCGATGGTCTGTACAGCGGTCATGCGCCCCCCCCCCCTGACCGCACGCGGTATTGAGCAAGCGCAAAATCTGCATACACTGCTAGATGATGTTTCCTTTGACCTGGTTTTATGCAGTGAACTGGAACGGGCACAGCATACCGCGCGACTGGTTCTCAGTGACCGCCAGCTCCCCGTTCATATCATCCCTGAACTCAACGAAATGTTTTTTGGCGACTGGGAGATGCGACATCATCGCGACCTCATGCAAGAAGATGCCGAAAACTATAGCGCGTGGTGCAATGACTGGCAGCATGCTATCCCCACGAACGGTGAAGGATTTCAGGCATTTTCGCAACGTGTGGAACGCTTTATCGCAAGGCTTAGTGAATATCAGCACTATCAGAATATTTTAATCGTCAGCCATCAGGGCGTACTGAGTCTGTTAATTGCTCGTTTAATTGGCATGCCTGCCGAGTCTATGTGGCATTTTCGCGTTGACCAGGGGTGTTGGAGCGCCATTGATATCAACCAAAAATTCGCGACGCTACGCGTCCTCAATAGCCGTGCCATCGGGGTCGAGAATGCATGACTTTTCTGTTTTTTTACGGGTAAGCCGCAACGACCATTGACAGCCCCGGGCAGGCTGATATTCTCCGCAGCCAGACTTTTTCCGCCAGACACGACTTTGTAGAAATTGTTTTACAAAAATGGCGATGCAATCTGCGGCGCGGGGTGGGATGATAGCCCACTTTCGAAAGCCGATTCGGCGACAATTGTCCCGAAATCGCCTCTGGTTCAGGTATACTGACAGACCATTTTTATCTATTTGATTCACCCAGGGGGAAAACTTGCAGGGTAAAGCACTCCAGGATTTTGTTATCGACAAAATTGATGACCTCAAAGGTCAGGACATCATCGCCTTAGACGTTCAAGGCAAATCCAGCATCACCGACTGCATGATCATCTGTACGGGTACGTCCAGCCGTCATGTTATGTCCATTGCTGACCACGTTGTGCAGGAGTCTCGCGCAGCGGGCCTGTTACCGCTCGGCGTAGAAGGTGAAAACAGCGCCGACTGGATTGTCGTGGATTTGGGCGATGTGATTGTCCATGTCATGCAGGAAGAGAGCCGTCGCCTGTATGAACTGGAAAAACTCTGGAGTTAATGCGTGAAGCTGCAACTTGTCGCCGTGGGAACGAAAATGCCGGACTGGGTACAAACCGGTTTTACCGAGTACCTGCGTCGTTTTCCGAAAGATATGCCCTTCGAGCTGATTGAAATTCCGGCCGGCAAACGCGGCAAGAATGCGGACATCAAGCGCATACTCGACAAAGAGGGTGAGCAGATGTTGGCGGCCGCAGGCAAAAACCGCATTGTCACCCTCGATATTCCAGGCAAGCCCTGGGATACGCCGCAGTTAGCCGCTGAGCTGGAACGCTGGAAGCTGGATGGTCGCGACGTAAGTCTACTGATTGGCGGGCCTGAAGGGTTGTCGCCTGCCTGTAAAGCGGCGGCTGAGCAGAGCTGGTCGCTGTCGGCGCTTACCCTCCCCCATCCGCTGGTTCGCGTGCTGGTCGCAGAGAGTCTGTACCGGGCGTGGAGCATCACCACCAACCATCCTTATCACCGTGAGTGATAAGGGAGCTTTGAGTAGAAAACGCAGCGGATGAAACTACAGAACTCTTTTCGCGACTATACGGCAGAGTCCGCGCTGTTTGTGCGCCGGGCGCTGGTCGCCTTTTTGGGGATTTTGCTGCTGACCGGCGTGCTTATCGCCAACCTGTATAATCTGCAAATTGTTCGCTTTACCGACTACCAGACCCGCTCTAATGAAAACCGCATTAAGCTGGTGCCTATCGCGCCCAGCCGCGGCATTATCTACGACCGTAACGGTATCCCTCTGGCCCTCAACCGCACTATCTACCAGATAGAAATGATGCCGGAGAAAGTCGATAACGTGCAGCAAACGCTGGACGCTTTGCGCAGCGTGGTAGATCTGACCGATGACGATATTGCTGCATTCCGAAAAGAGCGCGCACGTTCACACCGTTTCACTTCTATTCCGGTGAAAACTAACCTGACCGAAGTACAAGTAGCTCGCTTTGCCGTCAATCAGTACCGTTTTCCGGGTGTCGAAGTTAAAGGCTATAAACGTCGTTACTATCCTTACTGTTCGGCGTTGACCCACGTCATCGGCTATGTGTCGAAAATCAACGATAAAGACGTCGAACGCCTGAATAATGACGGCAAACTGGCCAACTATGCGGCAACGCATGATATTGGTAAGCTGGGCATTGAGCGTTACTATGAAGACGTGCTGCACGGTCAGACCGGTTATGAAGAGGTTGAAGTTAACAACCGTGGGCGTGTTATCCGCCAGTTAAAAGAAGTACCACCGCAAGCCGGACACGATATTTACCTGACGCTGGATCTCAAACTCCAGCAATATATTGAAACGCTGCTGGCGGGTAGCCGCGCAGCTGTGGTTGTTACCGATCCGCGTACAGGTGGGGTGCTGGCGCTGGTTTCCACGCCTAGTTATGACCCAAACCTGTTTGTTGACGGTATCTCCAGCAAAGATTATTCCGCCTTGCTGAACGACCCGAATACACCGCTGGTGAACCGCGCCACACAGGGGGTTTATCCTCCCGCGTCTACAGTTAAACCCTATGTGGCGGTTTCGGCATTAAGCGCCGGGGTGATCACGCGCAATACGACGCTGTTTGACCCAGGCTGGTGGCAACTACCAGGGTCGGAAAAACGTTATCGTGACTGGAAAAAATGGGGCCACGGGCGTCTGAATGTCACAAGATCGCTGGAAGAATCTGCGGATACCTTCTTCTATCAGGTGGCCTACGATATGGGGATCGATCGCCTCTCCGAATGGATGGGTAAATTCGGTTATGGTCATTACACCGGTATCGACCTGGCGGAAGAACGTTCAGGCAACATGCCTACCCGCGAATGGAAACAGAAACGCTTTAAAAAACCGTGGTATCAGGGTGACACCATTCCGGTTGGTATCGGCCAGGGTTACTGGACAGCGACCCCAATCCAGATGAGTAAGGCACTGATGATCCTGATTAATGACGGTATCGTGAAGGTTCCGCATTTGCTGATGAGCACCGCCGAAGACGGCAAACAGGTGCCATGGGTACAACCGCATGAACCGCCCGTCGGCGATATTCATTCCGGTTACTGGGAGCTGGCGAAAGACGGTATGTACGGTGTTGCTAACCGCCCTAATGGTACGGCGCATAAATACTTTGCCAGCGCACCGTACAAAATTGCGGCGAAATCTGGTACCGCTCAGGTCTTCGGTCTGAAAGCGAACGAAACCTATAATGCGCACAAAATTGCCGAGCGTTTACGTGACCACAAACTGATGACCGCCTTTGCGCCATACAACAATCCGCAAGTGGCTGTCGCCATGATTCTGGAGAACGGCGGCGCGGGTCCGGCGGTTGGTACGCTGATGCGCCAGATCCTCGACCACATTATGCTGGGTGATAACAACACCGATCTGCCTGCGGAAAATCCAGCGGTTGCCGCAGCGGAGGACCATTAATCATGACGGATAATCCGAATAAAAAAACATTCTGGGATAAAGTCCATCTCGATCCCACAATGCTGCTGATTTTACTGGCATTGCTGGTTTACAGCGCCCTGGTTATCTGGAGCGCCAGCGGTCAGGATATTGGCATGATGGAGCGTAAAATCGGCCAAATCGCGATGGGTCTGGTCATCATGGTGGTGATGGCGCAAATTCCTCCACGCGTTTATGAAGGCTGGGCCCCCTATCTCTATATCATCTGTATTATTTTGCTGGTGGCGGTAGATGCTTTCGGAGCCATCTCTAAAGGCGCTCAACGCTGGCTGGACCTCGGTATTGTTCGTTTTCAGCCGTCGGAAATTGCCAAAATAGCCGTACCACTGATGGTTGCGCGCTTTATCAACCGCGACGTTTGCCCGCCATCGTTGAAGAACACTGGCATCGCGCTGGTGCTGATATTTATGCCCACGCTGCTGGTGGCTGCACAGCCTGACCTGGGAACATCAATCCTCGTTGCGCTTTCCGGTCTGTTTGTACTGTTCCTCTCTGGCCTTAGCTGTCGTCTGATTGGCGTCGCAGTAGTGCTGGTAGCGGCGTTCATTCCGATTCTGTGGTTCTTCCTGATGCATGATTACCAGCGCCAGCGCGTAATGATGCTCCTGGACCCGGAATCAGACCCACTCGGCGCGGGCTATCACATTATTCAGTCTAAAATTGCTATTGGCTCCGGCGGATTACGCGGCAAAGGCTGGCTGCACGGCACTCAGTCACAGCTTGAATTTCTCCCCGAACGCCATACTGACTTTATCTTCGCGGTACTGGCGGAAGAGCTGGGATTAGTGGGCATTCTGATTCTGCTCGCTCTCTACATTCTGCTGATCATGCGCGGGCTGTGGATAGCCGCCAGAGCGCAAACCACCTTTGGTCGCGTCATGGCTGGTGGCTTAATGCTGATATTATTCGTTTATGTCTTCGTAAATATTGGTATGGTAAGCGGTATTCTGCCGGTTGTCGGGGTTCCGCTCCCACTGGTCAGTTATGGAGGATCGGCGCTAATTGTGCTGATGGCTGGGTTCGGGATTGTAATGTCAATCCACACCCACAGGAAAATGTTGTCGAAAAGCGTGTAAGAGGTGCGCAATGCGTAAGCAGTGGCTCGGGATCTGCATCGCGGCAGGAATGCTCGCGGCATGTACAAGCGATGATGGTCAGCAACAGACGGTAAGTGTACCGCAGCCTGCGGTATGTAACGGCCCCATAGTTGAAATTAGCGGGGCGGACCCGCGTTTCGAACCACTGAACGCGACGGCAAATCAGGATTACCAGCGCGACGGTAAAAGCTACAAAATCGTGCAGGATCCATCTCGATTTAGCCAGGCGGGACTGGCGGCAATCTATGATGCCGAACCAGGCAGTAACCTGACGGCCTCTGGCGAAGCTTTCGATCCGACAAAGCTGACGGCGGCCCATCCAACGCTTCCGATCCCCAGCTACGCCAGAATCACTAACCTGGCTAACGGGCGAATGATCGTGGTGCGCATTAATGATCGCGGCCCTTACGGCAACGACCGCGTTATTTCGCTTTCTCGCGCGGCAGCTGACCGTCTTAACACGTCAAACAACACCAAAGTTCGTATCGATCCGATTATTGTCGCCCAGGATGGTTCGCTTTCTGGTCCTGGTATGGCTTGTACCACAGTCGCCAAACAGACTTACGCCCTGCCTGCACCTCCCGATTTAAGCGGTGGCGCGGGAACAAGTTCAGTGTCTGGCCCGCAGGGTGACATTCTTCCGGTCAGTAATTCGACGCTAAAAAGCGAAGATCCGACCGGCGCGCCGGTAACCAGTAGCGGTTTCCTCGGCGCTCCAACGACCTTAGCGCCTGGTGTACTGGAAGGCAGCGAACCGACGCCTGCGCCACAGCCCGTTGTTACAGCTCCGTCGACAACGCCTGCAACCTCGCCTGCAATGGTGACACCGCAAGCCGCCTCGCAAAGCGCCAGCGGCAACTTTATGGTGCAAGTCGGGGCCGTAAGCGATCAGGCTCGTGCGCAACAGTACCAACAGCAACTGGGACAGAAGTTCGGCGTCCCCGGTCGCGTAACTCAAAATGGCGCGGTCTGGCGGATCCAGCTTGGCCCATTCGCCAGCAAAGCCGAAGCCAGTACCTTGCAGCAACGTTTGCAAACCGAAGCCCAATTACAGTCATTTATTACTACCGCGCAGTAGCGTAAAGCAGGCATCTGATGTGTCAATTTCTGTAAATGACGTTAACAAAGTCACGCGGAAAGTCAGATGCCTGCCGGTAGTGCATTTGCTATAGTAGGGCACTTTTTTAATTCCATCACGGATGTCGTAGTTCAGACCATGAATACCATTTTTTCCGCTCGTATCATGAAGCGCCTGGCGCTCACCACGGCTCTTTGCACAGCCTTTATCTCTGCTGCACATGCCGATGACCTGAATATCAAAACTATGATCCCGGGTGTACCGCAGATCGATGCGGAGTCCTACATCCTGATTGACTATAACTCCGGCAAAGTGCTCGCCGAACAGAACGCAGATGTCCGCCGCGATCCTGCCAGCCTGACCAAAATGATGACCAGTTACGTTATCGGCCAGGCAATGAAAGCCGGTAAATTTAAAGAAACTGATTTAGTCACTATCGGCAACGACGCATGGGCCACCGGTAACCCGGTGTTTAAAGGTTCTTCGCTGATGTTCCTCAAACCGGGCATGCAGGTTCCGGTTTCTCAGCTGATCCGCGGTATTAACCTGCAATCGGGTAACGATGCTTGTGTCGCCATGGCCGATTTTGCCGCTGGTAGCCAGGACGCTTTTGTTGGCTTGATGAACAGCTACGTTAACGCACTGGGCCTGAAAAATACCCACTTCCAGACGGTACATGGTCTGGATGCTGATGGTCAGTACAGCTCCGCGCGAGATATGGCGCTGATCGGCCAGGCATTGATCCGTGACGTACCGAATGAATACTCGATCTATAAAGAAAAAGAATTTACGTTTAACGGTATTCGCCAGCTGAACCGTAACGGCCTGTTATGGGATAACAGCCTGAATGTCGACGGCATCAAAACCGGACACACTGACAAAGCAGGTTACAACCTTGTTGCTTCTGCGACTGAAGGCCAGATGCGCTTGATTTCTGCGGTGATGGGTGGACGTACTTTTAAAGGCCGTGAAGCCGAAAGTAAAAAACTGCTAACCTGGGGCTTCCGTTTCTTCGAAACCGTTAACCCACTGAAAGTAGGTAAAGAGTTCGCCTCTGAACCGGTTTGGTTTAGTGATTCTGATCGCGCTTCGTTAGGGGTTGATAAAGACGTGTACCTGACCATTCCGCGTGGTCGCATGAAAGATCTGAAAGCCAGCTATGTGCTGAACAGCAGTGAATTGCATGCGCCGCTGCAAAAGAATCAGGTCGTCGGAACTATCAACTTCCAGCTTGATGGCAAAACGATCGAGCAACGCCCGCTGGTTGTGTTGCAAGAAATCCCGGAAGGTAACTTCTTCGGCAAAATCATTGATTACATTAAATTAATGTTCCATCACTGGTTTGGTTAAAAATTGAACACTTGAAAGTGTAATTTCCGTCCCCATATACTAAGCATCAGTAAAAAAACTCCCGCCTTCTGGCGGGAGTTGCTATTTAATTACGTTACGCCGGAGCTGACATGAAAACCAAACTTAACGAACTGCTTGAATTCCCTACTCCTTTTACTTACAAAGTTATGGGGCAGGCGTTACCTGAGCTGGTTGATCAGGTGGTTGAAGTGGTACAGCGCCATGCGCCAGGTGACTACACCCCAACGGTAAAACCAAGCAGCAAAGGCAACTACCACTCGGTATCTATCACTATTAACGCCACTCATATCGAGCAGGTTGAAACACTGTATGAAGAACTGGGCAAAATCGATATTGTCCGCATGGTTCTGTAACTCGCTTCTCCGTTACCCGGCTCCTGGTCGGGTAACTCCCCTCTCCTCGCTGTGATATACTTTTCCCCCACTTTTACTCATTCTCCACGGAGATGCCGTTTTGTATCAGGATAAAATTCTTGTCCGCCAGCTCGGTCTTCAGCCTTACGAGCCAATCTCCCGGGCTATGCATGAATTCACCGATACCCGCGATGATAGTACCCTTGATGAAATCTGGCTGGTCGAGCACTATCCGGTATTCACCCAAGGTCAGGCAGGAAAAGCGGAGCACATTTTAATGCCGGGTGATATTCCGGTGATCCAGAGCGATCGCGGTGGGCAGGTGACTTATCACGGGCCGGGACAACAGGTGATGTATGTGTTGCTTAACCTGAAACGCCGTAAACTCGGTGTGCGTGAACTGGTGACCTTGCTTGAGCAAACAGTGGTGAATACCCTGGCTGAACTGGGTATAGAAGCGCATTCTCGGGCTGACGCGCCTGGTGTCTATGTCGGGGAAAAGAAAATTTGCTCACTGGGTTTACGAATTCGACGCGGTTGTTCATTCCACGGTCTGGCATTAAACGTCAATATGGATCTTTCACCATTTTTACGTATTAATCCTTGTGGGTATGCCGGAATGGAAATGGCTAAAATATCACAATGGAAACCCGAAGCGACGACTAATAATATTGCTCCACGTTTACTGGAAAATATTTTAGCGCTACTAAACAATCCGGACTTCGAATATATTACCGCTTAATTCCATACATCAATGGCCCAATTTACACTGGGTCATTACTCATAATACCTGCTAATGCTTTACATCTCCTTCGCGTTTGTATATTTTCTTTATCACTTGCAGAAATGCGGTGCCACGCTTTGCTCCGTAACTCACCCCATTGATTAACCTATTGAAATAGTTGATTATGGTGAGCAAAAGCGTTCCGTTCCAATTAGACATAAGATTATTGTAATTTTTTAAATATTATTTTTCCATGAATAAAATTGGAGTAAGTGCGTGGATAGTAATAATCAAATTGAACCCTGTTTAAGCAGAAAGTCGTCAGAAGGTAAACCACAAATATTTACAACCTTACGAAATATTGATCTTAACCTTCTGACTATTTTTGAAGCTGTATATGTACATAAAGGGATCGTTAATGCAGCGAAAGTGCTTAATCTGACCCCCTCGGCAATCAGTCAGTCTATTCAGAAACTGCGCGTTATATTCCCTGACCCATTGTTTATTCGCAAAGGCCAGGGTGTCACTCCTACCGCATTTGCGATGCATCTACATGAGTATATCAGTCAGGGCCTTGAGTCCATTCTTAGCGCGCTGGATATCGAAGGAAGCTATGATAAGCAACGAACGATAACTATTGCGACCACTCCCTCGGTCGGAGCCCTGGTCCTTCCTGTCATCTATCGGGCGATTAAAACTCACTATCCGCAGCTTTTACTGCGCAACCCGCCCATCAGCGACGCGGAAAACCAACTCAGTCAGTTTCAAACCGATCTCATCATCGATAACATGTTTTGCACCAATCGTACGGTGCAACATCATGTTCTGTTCACCGACAATATGGTGTTAATTTGCCGCAAGGGAAATCCACTACTCTCTTTAGAAGATGACAGAGAGACTATCGACAACGCTGCGCATGTACTTCTGTTACCGGAAGGGCAAAATTTCAGCGGTCTGCGGCAGAGAGTTCAAGAGATGTTTCCGGACCGGCAAATCAATTTCACCAGCTACAACATTTTGACAATCGCTGCACTGGTTGCCAACAGTGACATGTTAGCGATTATTCCCAGCCGTTTTTATAACCTGTTTAGTCGTTGCTGGCCGCTGGAAAAACTGCCTTTTCCGTCCTTAAATGAGGAGCAAATAGATTTCTCTATCCACTACAACAAATTCAGCCTGCGTGATCCCATCCTGCACGGAGTAATAGATGTTATCCGTAATGCATTTTGAAAAAGTATTGTTACAGCCAGATCACAGCGCAGAACGATAAAATGGCACAATCCAACAACAATTTTACATTTTCGCGACCGCTTTGGCTGCTTTCAGGTCCGTTTCAATGATATACTGCCAGTCGTTAATTCAAAAATAGTTGATAATTACAACAATCTATTGAATTGAAACGCTTTCCTTCGTAATTCGCAACTGGAACACGCACGCTATGAGTAAACCCATTGTGATGGAACGCGGTGTTAAATACCGCGATGCCGATAAGATGGCCCTTATCCCGGTTAAAAACGTGGCAACAGAGCGCGAAGCCCTGCTGCGCAAGCCGGAATGGATGAAAATCAAGCTTCCAGCGGACTCTACACGTATCCAGGGCATCAAAGCCGCAATGCGCAAAAATGGCCTGCATTCTGTCTGCGAGGAAGCCTCCTGCCCTAACCTGGCGGAATGCTTCAACCACGGCACAGCAACGTTTATGATCCTCGGCGCTATTTGTACCCGCCGTTGTCCGTTCTGTGATGTTGCCCACGGTCGCCCGGTAGCTCCTGATGCCAATGAACCAGTGAAACTGGCGCAGACCATTGCCGATATGGCGCTGCGTTATGTGGTTATCACCTCCGTTGACCGTGATGACCTGCGCGATGGCGGTGCCCAACACTTTGCGGATTGTATTACTGCCATTCGGGAAAAAAGCCCGCAAATCAAAATTGAAACTCTGGTGCCGGATTTCCGCGGTCGAATGGATCGTGCTCTGGATATTCTGACTGCAACGCCCCCAGATGTGTTCAACCATAACCTGGAAAACGTACCGCGTATTTACCGGCAGGTACGGCCTGGCGCAGATTACAACTGGTCGCTGAAGCTGCTGGAACGCTTTAAAGAAGCGCATCCGGAAATCCCGACCAAGTCTGGTCTGATGGTGGGTCTGGGTGAAACCAATGAAGAAATTATTGAGGTAATGCGCGACCTGCGCCGTCATGGTGTGACGATGTTAACGCTGGGGCAATATTTGCAGCCAAGCCGCCATCACCTGCCGGTTCAACGTTACGTTAGCCCGGATGAGTTCGACGAAATGAAAGCCGAAGCGCTGGCGATGGGCTTTACCCATGCTGCATGCGGTCCGTTTGTCCGCTCTTCTTACCACGCCGATTTGCAGGCGAAAGGGATGGAAGTTAAGTAATCCTGTAATAATTACTTACATCTGTCTGATAAAAAACCCGCTTTTTGAAGCGGGTTTTTTGTATCGAACAAGATATTGAGGGAGCGTCCTGCTCGCCACGTCACTCTTTATGAGAGAGCTTTTCAGCCTGAAGATCAACGTCTGCGCCTTTTTTCGCCGCAGCATCGTCATCATTCATCGCCTTCTTGAACCCTTTAATGGCCGCTCCAAGGTCTCCGCCCAGCGTACGTAACTTCTTAGTCCCAAACAGCAGAACGACCAGCGCCGCAACTACCAGCAGTTTGGTAATACTAATCTCACCCATAGATACCTTCTTGACATATAACCGGCAACAGAACGCGCCTTAAAAACCAGAGAATATTAACGGTCATTCGACGCGCGCACACAATAGTAATCTGTAACAAGGTGAATCAAGCGCCGAGTAAAAAAACATCATAATAATTGCGGCGGCGCAAAGCGACGGTTGTTTAAGATGGGCAGTTGCGCGCGCACCTGACGCACACGTTCGGGCGTCACTTCCGCCATAATGAGTGCAGGCATTTCTGACGCTGCCGCAATGGTGACGCCAAAGGGATCTATAATCCGGCTTTGCCCGATATTTTTGTTCCCGCACTCCCCCGCCGCCACCATATAACAGGTGGTATCCAGCGCACGAGCGGCAAGCAACGTTGACCAGTGATGCTCTTTGAGCGGCCCACGAACCCAGGCGGCAGGAAGTACCAGGATTTCAGCTCCCTGTAAAGCCTGTGCCAGCGCCAGCTCTGGAAAGAGTAAGTCATAACAGGTCATCAGACCGACCTTCATCCCTTCCACCTCCAGTAACGGAGCTATTTCATTACCAGCATCAACATGGCGTGATTCCTGAATGGCAAATGCATCATAGAGATGCAGTTTGGCATAACGGGCGACGATGTTTCCTGCCTGAAGTGCCACCAGCATATTCCATGCGCGCCCCGGCGTTGAAGGAAGATGAATCGTCAGAATTGTCGTCATCATGTTACGTTTACTTTCTCGCCGTAAACGTCCGAGGAATTCGCCTTCCAGCAGCTGTGCTGATTTAACCGATAGATCTGCATCATGATCATCGCGCGCCAGCAATGCTTCCGGCAGGACAAACAGCGATACGTCGTTTTCCGCCGCCTGCGCCATCAACGAGGCACAAATCTCAGCGTTCTTTTCCCACACAGATGTAACAGCAAACTGTCCTGCAGCAACCAGCATTGCCACCTCCTGTCAGAGTCGTAAAATTCGCCAACGACGATTATTCGGCGTTACACTTATCACTCATACAAATCAAATAGCAGGATTTTGCAGTGTTACAACTTCTTTTAGCAGTTTTTATTGGCGGTGGTACGGGAAGCGTAGCGAGATGGCTGTTAAGTATGCGATTTAACCCGCTGCATCAGGCGATTCCGTTGGGGACGCTGGCAGCAAACCTGATTGGGGCATTCATCATAGGAATGGGATTCGCCTGGTTCAGCAGGATGACGAACATTGATCCAGTGTGGAAAGTATTAATCACCACCGGATTTTGTGGCGGTCTAACAACCTTCTCAACATTTTCGGCAGAAGTGGTGTTTTTGTTACAAGAGGGCCGCTTTGGCTGGGCATTACTGAACGTTTTCGTCAACCTTCTGGGGTCTTTTGCCATGACCGCACTGGCATTCTGGCTGTTTTCGGCCTCAACCGCACACTAAAGACCAAAAAAAACCCGCTGATTAAGCGGGTTTTGAATTCTTGCTGACGTATCTTACAGAGCGATTACGTTTGCAGCAGAAGGGCCTTTGGCACCGTTAGTGATTTCGAACTCTACGCGCTGACCTTCAGCAAGAGTTTTAAAACCATTAGTCTGGATTGCAGAGAAGTGTACGAACACGTCTTTGCTGCCGTCTTCCGGAGTAATGAAACCGAATCCTTTGGACTCATTAAACCACTTAACGTTACCTTTAATCTTAGACATCAAAATTACCTTTACATGAAAAATAGACACAAATGCTGTGTCGGTTATCAGTACACCAATTGTGGTACGCTTTGTCCAGTGCAACTTTACTAAAAAGTGATAAAAGTCGCGTTATTTTTGATGTTGCTTATTTTAGTTATTGATTTTAAAGAAGTTACTAAAACTTCATTTGTCTCAAAACTGAAAGCGCATCCAGGCAAAGTACACATTGCCATTGTTGTAGGTACCCGGAATGTAGGTCATCTGAAAAGTCACTGGGCCATAACCCACGGAGGCCAATGGCAGTAGAACCGGGAGAGGGATGTAATTCCAGTTATCGCGTGCCGTTACGCCAGCGGTGAATCCCAGACCTAAATGAAAATTTTCATCCGCCAGCGGTCGCCAGGTACTTTCCCATCCGTATCCGGCAATCGGTTCCCATTTGTTCCACGAGTCCTTAAATGCCATGGCATACAGGCCATGCCAGTTTCCTTTTTCATCCCAACGCGACAGGCCAAAACCGCCACCCCACGGTCGCTCGTTATAGCGATCGGTTTTTTCTTTGTCGTAAGCGAAACGTGCATGCCAGGTGATGGCAGGAATATATAAATCATAATGTTCAGGCTGTTGCCAGGTTTGTGCAATATTTTCTCTAAACGTTGTCATCCTCTCATCTGCGTTAGCAAAAACTTTACCAACGCTGATTAACTGAATAAAAACAAAGGAAAAGATAGCGACATATTTACTCACGTTCATTTGTGACCATAAAACATTTATCAAAAATCTACTACTAGCATAGCAAAGCTACAATTAACATAACCTTAATAGACCCAACATAAAGAATAATCTGAATAGCTGCTCTATTTATTTCCGCTTGTTCAAGTTAAATATTTCCGCGCATCGATTAAAGATGATGCGTCGTTTTCTGCGATGGGAATAGTCAAAAAAGAAAAACCAAGTCTTTTTTGATGACAAAATGCAATCAAGGAAAAATTATTTTATTTTTTAACGAGATACAACAATCATCTTAACGAAGCATATAATATATATCGTCAACCCATGCTCATATTAGATTATTTTTTGAGCGCACAGCCGCAGCTAACACCATTGCAATTAACAAATTTGCATCAATCCACCATCAATTTACACACATTATTATGTGATAATTGCCAACCGCTAAATATGCGTTTTGTTATCTATGTATAAAAACAGCAACTTCAATGTCTTAATGGCAGTTTTTCTTGATTTTAATCAGCATTCATCGCCAATTTATTGGGCATATTTTTTCCTTAAGCTTTAGGAAGTTTTTATTATTTACTTTGGGCCTGGAGACAGGAAAAATTATGCTGACATTCATTGAACTCCTTATTGGGGTTGTGGTTATTGTGGGTGTAGCTCGCTACATCATTAAAGGGTATTCCGCCACTGGTGTGTTATTTGTCGGTGGCCTGTTATTGCTGATTATCAGTGCCATTATGGGGCACAAAGTGTTACCGTCCAGCCAGGCTTCAACAGGCAACAGCGCCACGGATATCGTTGAATACGTTAAAATATTACTAATGAGCCGCGGCGGCGACCTCGGCATGATGATTATGATGCTGTGTGGCTTTGCCGCTTACATGACCCATATCGGCGCGAATGATATGGTGGTCAAGCTGGCGTCAAAACCATTGCAGTATATAAACTCCCCTTACCTGCTGATGATTGCCGCCTATTTTGTTGCTTGTCTGATGTCACTGCCCGTCTCTTCCGCAACCGGTCTGGGTGTTTTGCTGATGGCAACCCTGTTTCCGGTGATGGTAAACGTTGGTATCAGTCGTGACGCAGCAGCTGCCATTTGTGCCTCCCCGGCGGCGATTATTCTCGCACCGACTTCAGGGGATGTGGTGCTGGCGGCGCAGGCTTCCGAAATGTCGCTGATTGACTTCGCCTTCAAAACGACGCTGCCTATCTCAATTGCTGCAATTATCGGCATGGCGATCGCCCACTTCTTCTGGCAACGTTATCTGGATAAAAAAGAGCACATCTCTCATGAAATGTTAGATGTCAGTGAAATCACCACCACTGCCCCCGCGTTTTATGCCATTTTGCCGTTCACGCCGATCATCGGTGTACTGATTTTTGACGGTAAATGGGGTCCGCAATTACACATCATCACTATTCTGGTGATTTGTATGCTGATTGCCTCCATTCTGGAGTTCCTCCGCAGCTTTAATACCCAGAAAGTTTTCTCTGGTCTGGAAGTGGCTTATCGCGGGATGGCAGATGCGTTTGCTAACGTGGTGATGCTGCTGGTTGCCGCTGGGGTATTCGCTCAGGGGCTTAGCACCATCGGCTTTATTCAAAGTCTGATTTCTATCGCTACCTCGTTTGGTTCGGCGAGTATCATCCTGATGCTGGTATTGGTGATTCTGACCATGCTGGCGGCAGTCACGACCGGTTCAGGCAATGCGCCGTTTTATGCGTTTGTTGAGATGATCCCGAAACTGGCGCACTCTTCCGGCATTAACCCGGCGTATTTGACTATCCCGATGCTGCAGGCGTCAAACCTGGGTCGTACCCTATCACCCGTTTCTGGCGTAGTCGTTGCAGTTGCCGGGATGGCGAAAATCTCACCATTTGAAGTCGTAAAACGCACCTCGGTGCCGGTGCTTGTTGGGCTAGTGATTGTTATCGTTGCTACAGAGCTGATGGTGCTAGGAACGGCAGCAGCGGTCACAGGCAAGTAAATAGTAATACCGGAGGCAAGTTTCCTCCGGCTTTATCATGTCACCCACTGTGGTATATGCGTTGTGGTCTGCCAACTTTGCCGTGAACAATTTCAGCAATAATCAGATGGCGGCTGGCGCAATATTCAAGATAACGCCTGGCAGTGGTGCGGCTGATGGTCAGTGCCTGCGCCACCGTTTCTGCCGTATGTTGCACACCAGGCTCTTTAAACAGTTTTCGCACCGCGTTTAGCGTCAAGGGGTCAATGCCGGTCGGCAGTTCGTCTTTAGGTTCACCGCGAGCATAGGCATTAAACATCTCATCAATTTGCTTCTGGCTGGCGCTATCAATACTTTCCAGCATATGTTTACGCTGGCGGAAACGGGTTAGCGTTTGCCCCAGTGTATTGATTCACTTGAAGTACGAAAAAACCGGGAGAACATTGGATTATTCGGGATCTGATGGGATTAGATTTGGTGGGGCTTGCAAGCCTGTAGTACAAATTTTAGGCGTTAACCAATGAAACGCGAAAGATAGTAAAAAATTGCTTTTGTTTCATTGAAAAAACGAAAAACAAAAACACTATAAATCATTTCAATCATAGCTTCAAAAAACGTTCAAAACCGATAACAACCAGGCTGTCACCAAATGACTCATATCACAAATCAGCTCATGCCGTTTAGGTATGTTACATGTGTGATTATGTGAGGTGAAGTATGTTTTAGCTGGCTCATGGTTGTTATACGGCTTTTTTCGCATCTTGTGGTTCCAACAAAGGAGCTACAGGCTCTTCCTGTTTATGAACACCATACATTGACAAAATCTCTTGGCGAGTTTCTGGAGGTAATTTATGCAGCGCCAAAGCTGTTTGTAGTGTTTGGCGATCAATACCCAGCGTTGCCAATAGGGTGTCAACGGAGATGGAGGGGCGTTCTTGCATTAATCCGGAAAGCCCATATTTAGCCATGTTTAGCTCTATCTCTCGGACTTCATTTTCTCCTAGTTTATTGATTAACAGGGAGAACATTTTCAATGTATCAGCATTCATTTCTTCGATAGCAATTTTTTGCATAGCCGGTATTGCCGGGATATATTCAACCCCAGGCCCGCGACGCCCTTCTTGTGAACGCTTCGGCCATCCTTCTTTCTTTGCTCGTTTATGCACCCCCTGTATTGTCCCAGGCATTCCATCCAGTTCAGTAATTTGTTTGGGTGTCATCCACTGGTTTATCTCATTTGCGCTTTTCATAAACTAAGTTTACCAGATTTATCTATATAAAAATCAATGGATTACAAAATAAACCACATCAACTAATATAAACCTGTTGGGTTTATTTGGTTTATATGCAATGTATAAAATAGATAATCAAGACGAATTATTTGTTTTGATAACCCTTTATCATACGCAATATGGTTGGTGTGCGAAAGATGAGTAACGATTGGCATCGGGCCGACGTGATTGCGGCCCTCAAAAAAACAGGAACCCCTCTGGCAAAATTGTCCAGACGTTCAGGTTATTCAACCGGGACGCTTGCAAATGCATTAGTCAGGCCATGGCCTAAAGGTGAACGCATTATTGCTGACGCCTTAAACATGAAACCTGAGGAAATTTGGCCTAGTAGATATCTAAGGGATCACAATGAGAGAGTGGATATCAGCAATTGAATGCATGGGTTTATCTGGTTTACCTGGTTCATTAATGGGGGTTCACAAAAGAGCTCAGAGAGAAGGATGGCTCAAGAGAAGAAGAGAAGGAATTAGAGGGGGTGCTTACGAATACCATATATCTTCTCTTCCTAACATTGCTCGAGCTGAAGTTTTGCTCCAACAAGGAAAATTTAAAACCAGTCAGGGATGTTTTGAAATCGCCCGCCCCACGCTGGAAGCTCATGATTATGATCGTGAGGCACTATGGAGCAAATGGGATAAAGCCAGCGATTCCCAGCGCAGCCTGGCTGAAAAATGGTTGCCCTCAATTCAGGCCACAGACGAAATGCTGAACCAGGGGATTTCAACGAAAACGGCTTTTGCGACCGTTGCAGGGCATTACCAGGTCAGCGCATCCACTTTGCGGGACAAGTATTACCAGGTACAGAAGTTTGCGAAGCCTGACTGGGCGGCTGCACTTGTTGATGGACGTGGAGCATCCCGTCGCAATGTTCACAAAAGTGAATTTGACGAGGATGCCTGGCAGTTTCTGATTGCAGATTATCTGCGACCGGAAAAACCCGCCTTCCGCAAATGTTATGAGCGTCTGGAACTGGCAGCCCGCGAGCATGGCTGGAGTATTCCCTCCCGTGCCACGGCCTTTCGCCGGATTCAGCAACTGGACGAGGCAATGGTTGTTGCCTGTCGTGAAGGTGAACATGCACTGATGCATCTGATACCGGCACAGCCGCGAACTGTGGAACACCTGGACGCCATGCAGTGGATCAACGGCGACGGTTATCTGCATAACGTCTTTGTACGCTGGTTTAACGGTGATGTGATCCGTCCGAAAACATGGTTCTGGCAGGATGTGAAAACCCGAAAAATTCTGGGCTGGCGCTGCGATGTGAGCGAGAACATTGATTCAATTCGCCTCTCGTTCATGGATGTTGTGACTCGCTACAGTATCCCGGAGGATTTTCACATCACCATTGATAACACCCGTGGTGCTGCGAATAAATGGCTGACGGGAGGCGCGCCCAATCGCTACCGCTTTAAGGTAAAAGAGGACGATCCAAAAGGACTGTTTTTACTGATGGGTGCGAAAATGCACTGGACAAGCGTTGTTGCCGGTAAAGGCTGGGGCCAGGCAAAACCTGTTGAACGTGCTTTCGGTGTTGGTGGGCTTGAGGAATACGTTGATAAGCATCCGGCACTGGCTGGCGCATATACGGGGCCAAATCCGCAGGCAAAACCTGATAACTATGGCGACCGCGCTGTTGATGCAGAGCTGTTTCTGAAAACCCTTGCCGAAGGTGTGGCGATGTTCAATGCCAGAACAGGCCGTGAAACAGAAATGTGCGGGGGCAAACTCTCGTTTGATGATGTTTTCGAGCGTGAATACGCCAGAACGATTGTGCGTAAGCCAACCGAAGAACAAAAACGGATGCTGTTACTGCCTGCCGAGGCGGTGAACGTTTCACGCAAAGGCGAGTTTACGCTTAAAGTTGGCGGCTCCCTTAAAGGCGCGAAAAACGTTTATTACAACATGGCATTAATGAATGCCGGAGTGAAAAAAGTTGTGGTCAGATTTGATCCACAGCAGTTACACAGCACGGTTTAT
>NZ_JBQZXC010000043.1:0-28123 GCF_053555815.1 Shigella sp. SIG6
ATATTCAACGTGAGAAGTGTTGATGGTGATACCACGAGCTTTTTCTTCCGGCGCGTTATCGATCTGGTCGAATGCACGAGCAGCACCGCCGTAGGTTTTAGCCAGTACGGTGGTGATTGCAGCGGTCAGAGTAGTTTTACCGTGGTCAACGTGGCCGATAGTACCAACGTTAACGTGCGGTTTTGTACGTTCAAATTTTTCTTTAGACACGGCTATATTCCTTACTATAGTGCTCTCCCCTTCAGGAGAGAGCACGGGACTTTGGTATTAACCCTTAGGCTTATTTACCACGGGCTTCAATTACGGCCTGAGCAACGTTACTCGGCGCTTCATCATACTTCAGGAATTCCATAGTGTATGATGCACGACCTTTGGTCAGAGAACGCAGCTGAGTTGCGTATCCGAACATTTCAGACAGCGGTACTTCAGCGTGGATCTTAACGCCAGTAACTTCAGATTCCTGACCTTTGAGCATACCACGACGACGGCTCAAGTCACCGATAACGTCACCGGTGTTCTCTTCCGGAGTTTCTACTTCAACCTTCATGATCGGCTCAAGCAGAACTGGTTTCGCTTTCTTAAAGCCTTCTTTAAAGGCGATAGAAGCAGCCAGTTTAAACGCCAGTTCAGAGGAGTCAACGTCATGGTAAGAACCGAAGTGCAGACGAATACCCATGTCTACTACCGGGTAGCCTGCCAGCGGACCTGCTTTCAGCTGTTCCTGGATACCTTTATCAACGGCCGGGATGTATTCGCCAGGGATTACACCACCTTTAATGTCGTTGATGAACTCGTAGCCTTTCGGGTTTGAACCCGGCTCCAGCGGGTACATGTCGATAACAACATGACCATACTGACCACGACCACCAGACTGTTTCGCGTGTTTACCTTCAACATCGGTAACTTTCTGGCGGATAGTTTCACGGTAAGCAACCTGCGGTTTACCTACGTTCGCTTCAACGTTGAATTCACGCTTCATACGGTCAACGATGATGTCGAGGTGCAGTTCGCCCATACCCGCGATGATGGTCTGGTTAGATTCTTCGTCAGTCCATACACGGAAAGACGGGTCTTCTTTAGCCAGACGGCCCAGAGCCAGACCCATTTTTTCCTGGTCAGCTTTGGTTTTCGGTTCAACTGCGATGGAGATTACCGGCTCAGGGAATTCCATACGTTCCAGAATGATCGGCGCATCCGGGTCACACAGGGTGTCACCAGTGGTTACGTCTTTCAGACCGATAGCAGCAGCGATGTCGCCCGCGCGAACTTCTTTGATCTCTTCACGTTTGTTAGCGTGCATCTGAACAATACGACCGAAACGCTCACGTGCAGCTTTCACGGAGTTCAGTACGGTATCACCAGAGTTAACCACACCGGAGTAAACACGGAAGAAGGTCAGGTTACCAACAAACGGGTCGGTAGCGATTTTGAACGCCAGTGCAGAGAACGGCTCGTCATCACTTGCGTGACGTTCAGCCGGAGTGTCTTTACCGTCGTCCAAGATACCGTTGATCGCAGGTACGTCAAACGGGGATGGCAGGTAATCAATTACCGCATCCAGCATCGCCTGAACACCTTTGTTCTTGAACGCAGAACCACAGGTTACCAGGATGATTTCGTTGTTCAGAACGCGCTGACGCAGAGCACCTTTGATTTCTGCTTCAGTCAGTTCTTCACCACCCAGGTATTTTTCCATCAGCTCTTCAGAAGCTTCAGCTGCGGATTCGATCAGGTTCTGGTGCCATTCGTTAGCCAGTTCAACCATGTCTGCCGGGATATCTTCGTATTCGAAGGTTACGCCCTGGTCAGCGTCGTTCCAGTTGATAGCTTTCATTTTCACCAGGTCAACAACACCGGTGAAATGTTCTTCAGCACCAATCGCCAGCTGCAGCGGAACCGGGTTCGCGCCCAGACGGGTTTTGATCTGGTTAACAACTTTCAGGAAGTTCGCACCCATGCGGTCCATTTTGTTAACGAACGCAATGCGCGGAACTTTATATTTGTTTGCCTGACGCCATACGGTTTCAGACTGCGGCTGAACACCACCAACTGCGCAGTAAACCATTACCGCACCATCGAGAACACGCATGGAACGTTCTACTTCGATTGTGAAGTCAACGTGCCCCGGGGTGTCGATGATGTTGATGCGATGCGGCTCATACTGCTTAGCCATACCAGACCAGAATGCAGTAGTCGCAGCGGAAGTGATGGTAATACCACGTTCCTGCTCCTGCTCCATCCAGTCCATGGTTGCAGCGCCGTCATGAACTTCACCGATTTTATGGTTTACACCGGTGTAGAACAGAATACGTTCGGTAGTAGTGGTTTTACCGGCGTCGATGTGCGCACTGATACCGATGTTACGGTAGCGTGCGATGGGTGTTGTACGAGCCATTTGTTTCCTCGTTTATCTTTTAGGCGTTCAATTTAAGTAGCCCAAAGCGGGCTGCTTACTGGAAGCGCCCGCCTGGTGACTAAAACTCCGAAGGGATTACCAACGGTAGTGTGCGAACGCCTTGTTGGCTTCGGCCATACGGTGAACGTCTTCACGTTTCTTAACTGCAGTACCTTTGTTTTCTGCAGCATCAGAAAGTTCGTTCGCCAGGCGCAGAGCCATGGATTTATCACCGCGTTTACGAGCAGCTTCAACGATCCAACGCATTGCCAGAGCATTACGACGAACCGGACGGACTTCAACTGGTACCTGATAAGTAGAACCACCAACGCGGCGAGACTTAACTTCTACAGTCGGGCGCACGTTTTCGAGAGCTACTTCGAATGCTTCCAGTTCAGATTTACCAGAGCGCTGAGCCAGGGTCTCCAGCGCGCTGTATACGATAGATTCAGCAGTAGATTTTTTACCATCTACCATCAGGATATTTACAAATTTAGCCAGCAGTTCTGATCCGAACTTCGGATCCGGCAGAATTTTACGCTGACCAATGACGCGACGACGTGGCATGGAAATACTCCGTTGTTAATTCAGGATTGTCCAAAACTCTACGAGTTTAGTTTGACATTTAAGTTAAAACGTTTGGCCTTACTTAACGGAGAACCATTAAGCCTTAGGACGCTTCACGCCATACTTGGAACGAGCCTGCTTACGGTCTTTAACGCCGGAGCAGTCAAGCGCACCACGTACGGTGTGGTAACGAACACCCGGGAGGTCTTTAACACGACCGCCACGGATCAGGATCACGGAGTGCTCCTGCAGGTTGTGACCTTCACCACCGATGTAGGAAGTCACTTCGAAACCGTTAGTCAGACGAACACGGCATACTTTACGCAGCGCGGAGTTCGGTTTTTTAGGAGTGGTAGTATATACACGAGTACATACGCCACGTTTTTGCGGGCATGCTTCCAGCGCAGGCACGTTGCTTTTCGCAACTTTGCGAGCACGTGGTTTGCGTACCAGCTGGTTAACTGTTGCCATTAAATAGCTCCTGGTTTTAGCTTTTGCTTCGTAAACACGTAATAAAACGTCCTCACACAATATGAGGACGCCGAATTTTAGGGCGATGCCGAAAAGGTGTCAAGAAATATACAACGATCCCGCCATCACCAGGCCATCTGGCTGGAGTGCTTAACCGTAAGTCTGACGAAATCAGTATAGTCAATGGGAATGATGTCGTTCAAAATTTGACCAGTCAAACCGCGGGCAATAAGGTCTTCGTTCAGGGCATAGACCTTAATGGGGGCATTACGCAGACTTTCAAGGTAGCGGTTACCGTCAACTGCGGCAGTTACGCCATCTTGCAATAATAGCAGTTCGTCTCCTTCACTGAGCAGACGCAGCAGCGCAGCAAAATCCGTCAGCCAGGGTGAACGATGTAACGTGTGCAGCATAAACGCCTCAAAACCTCAAAATAACATCGTAGTTGGCGAGTTCGCGGCGTAAGGCATCTGCTTCGAGCGGCGTGGCTTCGACAACAAAGGGTGTCTGCGGATCTAACCCGCGTTCGCGCAGTGAAGCCGCACAAACCCAGCACTGTTCAATGTCGTACAGACTCAACAATTTAAAAGTGGCAATGTAATCACGCGCCAGCACTGCATCGGGCTTTTGTCCTGACAGCAGCTGAAAAACGCCATCAGCAATAAAGAAGACGGCCAGATCGTCAGTTAATGCGGAAGTTGCCAGTAAAGCATCTAAACCTTCCCGACCAGCAGCTGTACCATGAGGTGCAGTAGAAAAAACAAACGCAATTCGTTTCATCAGAACTGTACCACCCTGTCACAGGTCAGCGAGGCTTCCGCCAGCGCGCCAAGTCCGCTTAAGGTAAATCCCGGCTGAAGGTTTGACGAAGCCAGCCCCAGCCTTCCTGCTTCAGTTTCATCGACGATACCGCGGCGTAACGCTGCCGCTACGCAGATATTCAGCGCCACACCATGTTGCGCATTCAACTGTTGCCAGCCGCGCACAAGGTCAAATTCGTCGCTTGCCGGTGAGGTCAGTTGGTTAGCGTTATAGACCCCTTCCCGATAGAAAAAGACGCTGCTTAACTTATGGCCTTCTGCTATCAGCGCCTGCGCAAACTGAAAAGCACTACTCGCCTGTTGCGTACCGTATGCTGGCCCGGTCACCACGATGGCAAAACGCATTACTTATCTTGCCCCTGAAAATCACCGCTCTTGAACTGGCGGATGTAGAGATAGACAGTGTGTTTGGAGATGTTCAGGCGGTCAGCAACCTGGTTGATCGCATCTTTAATATCGAAGATCCCTTTCTCGTAGAGATTCAGCACGATCTGACGATTTTTGGCGTTATT
Organism: Shigella sp. SIG6; assembly: GCF_053555815.1. NCBI lineage: Bacteria > Pseudomonadati > Pseudomonadota > Gammaproteobacteria > Enterobacterales > Enterobacteriaceae > Shigella > Shigella sp. SIG6. The sequence goes on from NZ_JBQZXC010000043.1 coordinate 4,767, forward strand.
AGAAACATTGCGATCGGCATTCACTTCTTCGATGGTGAACTCCAGCGTTTGGGTAACCAGATCTTCAACAGAAGAGGCAAAGTTGACGCTTGAACCGACATCCGGGGTTTCTGGCGGAACAAAAGTGCTCATAATCTGCGAGAAGGGAACATCAAGATTCATATTGATGCACAGCAGACCAATTACACGCTGTTCGCGGTTACGAATCGCGATAGTCAGGGACTTCATTAATACGCCGCTTTTGGCGCGAGTAAAGTAGCATTTAGAAACGCTGCTATCCGCTCCCGTCATATCGTGCAGCATACGTAGCGCCAGGTCAGTAATTGGCGAACCAATCTTCCGGCCTGTATGTTCACCGTTAGCAATGCGAATGGCTGAACATTTTAGATCCTGCAAAGAGTGCAAAACGATTTCACAGTGGGAGCCAATAAGCATCGCTAACCCGTCCACCACCGCTTCGTAGGATTTCAGAATATCAAAATCGGTCTGGTCGAAAGGACGTTGATCCAGTAAATCCAACTCACTGGTTTCGTTGGTTAAAAGCGACCTGGACATGAAAAAAAACACTCCTTTTCAGGAGCCTGTCGTTAACTTTTCAGGGCAGGCTCATTAATGATGCGGGTAACTAAATTAATACAGCGGAGGTTCCGCTTTCCAGCACTAATTATATCCGGCCTGTAATAAAAAAACCGCCGCCTGGTCAGGCGGCGGTTCTTAATGCTTATTTTTTAGCAGAATCTGCGGCTTTCGCATCAGCTTCCGGCTTTGCATCAGCCTTCGGCGCTGGTTTCACATCCAGCAGCTCTACGTCAAACACTAGGGTAGAATTCGGTGGGATCCCCGGAACACCCGCTTTGCCGTAAGCCAGTTCTGGTGGAATAACCAGTTTGATCTTACCGCCTTTCTTGATGTTCTTCAGACCTTCTGTCCAACCCGGGATAACACCGTCCAGATGGAAAGAAAGCGGTTCACCACGGGTGTAAGAGTTGTCGAACTCTTTACCGTCGATCAGCGTACCTTTGTAGTTCACTACAACAGTATCGCTGTCTTTCGGTGCTTCGCCTTTACCGGCTTCTACTACCTGATAAACCAGACCAGTTGAAGAGGTTTTCACACCTTTCTCTTTGGCAAATTTCTCGCGGTACTCTTTACCTTTTGCTTCGTTATCAGCCGCGTCTTTTTCCATCTTCGCCTGAGCAGAAGACTTCACGCGAGCTTCGAATGCTTGCAGAGTCTGTTCGATCTCTTGGTCGGAGAGTTTGCTCTTATCAGCAAATGCATCCTGAACACCAGCGATCAGCTGATCTTTATCCAGTTTGATGCCCAGTTTTTCTTGTTCTTTAAGAGAGTTTTCCATGTAACGACCCAGCGAAGCACCCAGTGCATAAGCTGATTTCTGATCGTCATTTTTGAACGCTGCTTTGCTGTCAGCAGTTGTAGCAGGTTTTGCAGCTTCAGCAGCAAAAGTGGTTGGTGCATGCAGGGCAACGGCCATTGTGGTCGCCAGTAGCGTTACTTTAAACAGTGATTTCATCCATATCTCCAGGATCGGGGCATCTCACCCCAGGGTTAACTATTATCAGAAGGGTACTATAAAGCGTTGTCGAACAAATCTACATACAGACACGCCCTATTATCATCTATTTTCAGACTCTTTTTGTTTAAATTAGTTTCGATGACCGCGAAATGAGTGCTGTCTCGGGCAGCAAAGTTAAGTAGAATCCGCGCCGACCATTCGACAAAAGAGGTGAATCATGCAGGATTTATCATTGGAAGCACGCCTGGCAGAGCTGGAGAGCCGACTGGCTTTTCAGGAAATCACCATTGAAGAACTGAACGTCACGGTGACCGCTCATGAAATGGAGATGGCGAAACTGCGCGATCATCTGCGTCTGCTGACCGAGAAGTTAAAAGCCAGCCAGCCGTCGAACATCGCGTCGCAGGCTGAAGAAACGCCACCGCCACATTATTGAGGCGTAAAAAAAGCGGGGATTCCCCGCTTTTTTGTCACCTTTTCGGTATTAGTGGCAACCACAACCGCCGTTGCCTTTACCGCCACAGCAGCCTTCGCCACCGTGTTCATGACCGTGATCGTGGCCATGACCGCCGCAGCAACCGTCGTGATCGTGATCGTGATCGTGGTGATGATCGTGCGCGCCGTGAACGTGGCCATGAGCCAGTTCTTCTTCGGTCGCTTCGCGAATCGCCACAACTTCAACGTTGAATTTCAGGTTCTGACCGGCCAGCATGTGGTTACCATCAACCACTACGTGATCGTCTTCAACCGCAGTGATTTCAACCGGTACCGGACCCTGGTCAGTTTCAGCCAGGAAACGCATACCTACCTGCAGTTCATCAACGCCCATAAATACGTCTTTAGGAACACGTTGCACTAGGTTTTCGTCGTACTGACCGTAAGCGTCGTTCGCGCCAACAGCGACATCAAATTTGTCGCCAACTTCATGACCTTCCAGCGCCGTTTCCAGGCCAGAGATCAGGGAACCGTGACCATGCAGGTAGTCCAGCGGCGCACTCACCGGAGACTCATCAACCAACACACCGTCTTCTGTACGTACCTGATAGGCCAGGCTGACCACCAGGTCTTTTGCTACTTTCATGATATCTCCTGAGCATGGGAAGAATAGTGGCGCAGATTGTAGCGGAATTCTGCAGCCGTGTACTCACTAGCTTAAAAAAACTCGGCGCATATCGCTAGTCCGGATGAAAAATCCCGATCACTTGCTCATCTTTGCGAACGTGATCGCGGGCTTCTTTGTCTGCTTCTCGCATCTGATGTCCGCACTTAACACATTCAACAATATCAATATTATTTTCGCGCCACATCGCCATTGAATCCTGCGCCTGACAGGCCGGGCATTTTGCGCCCGCTATAAAACGTTTTCGGATTGCCATCCTTACCCTCTACTCAAATTCATCCCAGCCGTCCAGCTGGCGTCGTTCTTGTTGCATTTCACGCTGGAAAATCTCTTCCAGTTCGCGTCGGGCTTCCCTGGCGCGAGAAATTTGTACGGTATCAGCATGCATCGGGATTAACTCCCGCAGCATTCGCATATCCAGGCGGCGAAAATGCAGTTACGCCCGCTGTGCCTGATGCGGATGCATGCCAAGCGTGACCAGCGTCTTGCGCCCCAGCTCTAACGCACTGTAGAATGTTTCACGGGAAAACTGCGTCACCCCTGCCTGTAATAACTCATGCGCTTCCACACGTCCGCGCGCTCGCGCAAGAATATGCAAATGCGGAAAGTGCTGCTGGCATATTTCCACCAGCTTCATGGTGTCTTCCGGCTCGTTACAGGTAATGACGATAGACTCAGCGGCCTCTGCACCCGCAGAACGTAAAAGATCGACCTGCGTGGCGTCGCCGTAATAAACTTTGTAGCCATATTTACGCATCAGGTTAACGGCGCTGATATCCCGCTCCAGCACGGTAATGCGCATTTTATTTGCCATCAGCAAACGACCAATCACCTGACCAAAACGCCCGAAGCCCACGACAATGACCTGGGGTTTATCATCGTTGACCCACGGTTTTTCGTCTTCTTCTTCCGGTCCGTTAAACTGGCGGGATAGCCATTTATCCACCAGCTTCATCAGCAACGGCGTGGTCATCATGGAAAGCGTCACCGTCACCAGCAACAGCGCCATCTGGTCGCCCTGGAATAAACGTTGTGAAGAAGCGGTAGAAAAGAGGACAAAGGCAAACTCACCGCCCTGACTCAACACGCCAGCAAACTGCATCCGCTCTGAGCTACGCACGCCATACAATCGCGCCAGCAGATACAGCACGAGAATTTTCACCGCCACCAGCACAACCACGCTTATCACTACCCACAACAGATGGGTATAAAGCACCCCGAGGTTGAGCGACATGCCGACAGAGATAAAGAACAAACCGAGCAGCAAGCCTTTGAAGGGATCGATAGCCGTTTCCAGTTCATGGCGATATTCACTTTCCGCCAGCAGCACGCCCGCAATAAATGTACCGAGCGCCATCGACAGCCCCAGCGCATCCATAAACAATGCGGAACCCAACACCAGCAGCAGCGTCGCGGCGGTGAACACTTCCCGCACGCCAGAAGCTGCAATAAAGCGGAATACCGGACGCAGTAAATAGCGCCCACCAATCAGCATGCCGACAAACGCCAGCACCTTCATGCCGATCTTCATCCAGTCGAAATGTTCGTCTGCCGACCCCGCCAACAACGGCACTAACGCCAGTGCTGGGATCACTGCCAGATCCTGAAACAGCAGAACCGAAAACCCGAGCTGGCCGGATTCGCTGCGATTCATCCCTTTCTCACGCATCAATTGCAACGCCATTGCAGTTGAAGACATCGCAAGGCCAATGCCACCGACCACCGCCGCCTGCCAGGCGAAATCCGTCAGCATCAATAATCCCGCCAGCAACGCCGCGCTTAACAGCACCTGTGCCGCGCCTACGCCAAAAATCGAACGCCGCAGTTGCCAAAGTTTGGAGGGATTCAACTCAAGGCCGATGATAAACATCAGGAATACCACGCCGAGTTCCGAAAAGTGGAGGATCTCATCGACGTCGCTAATAAACACCAGCCCCCACGGGCCAATTGCAATCCCTGCCAGCAAATATCCCAACACAGCGCCAATCCCCAGCCGCGATGCCAACGGCACCGCAGCCACCGCCGCGAAGAGAAACAGCACTCCTGCGAGTAAAAAATCGGAACCTTCCATCAGCGGCCTCCTGGAGACAGCGGATTTGCCAACCAGTCACCGTAGGCTCTGGCGTGGCTCGCCAGCTCCTTTGCGCTTTGCCGTCTCGCCCAGTAAATAATGATGGGACTTAACCAATGCATCCGGCACATGCCCGCCGCCAGTTCAAAGGGGCGCAGCACATCGCTCATCGGGTAGCGATTCAGCGCGTCATAACGGTAAGCACTTTCCGGCTCGCCGGTGGTAATCACGTTACGCCAGTACTTTCCCTCCAGTTGGTTTCCTCCCGGCCCGCTGGCAAAACCACGACTTAATACCCGGTCCAGCCACTCTTTCAGTAGCGCCGGGCAGCTATAGGTATAAAGAGGATGCTGAAAGACAATCACCTCGTGCTCGCGCAGTAATGCCTGCTCACGGGGGATATCAATAAAAAAATCGGGATAGTGCGCGTAAAGGTCGTGCACGGTAACATTGCTGAGCTGCGTGGCCGGTTTAAGCAGTACCCGGTTTGCCACCGAGTCCTGAGATTCCGGATGGGCATACAGCAGCAAAACTTTCGCTGGCTGAGACATCATCCCCCTCCCGGTATGGTTTTTGTGTATAGTCGCTGTTTTGGGCTACCATTGCGCCCGGTGCGGCAGCTCGCCCATACATTACATTATCATAATGATAAGTTAACATAGTCTGAACATACGGCGCCTTATGATTGTTTTCTCCTCGTTACAAATTCGTCGCGGCGTGCGCGTCCTGCTGGATAATGCCACCGCCACCATCAACCCCGGGCAGAAAGTCGGCCTGGTGGGTAAAAACGGCTGTGGTAAATCTACCCTGCTGGCATTGCTGAAAAATGAAATCAGCGCCGACGGCGGCAGCTACACCTTTCCGGGAAGCTGGCAACTGGCGTGGGTGAATCAGGAAACGCCAGCGTTACCGCAAGCGGCGCTGGAATATGTCATTGACGGCGACCGTGAATATCGTCAACTGGAAGCGCAGCTGCACGACGCCAACGAACGTAACGACGGGCACACCATTGCGACCATTCATAGCAAGCTGGATGCTATTGACGCATGGAGTATTCGCTCCCGTGCCGCCAGCCTGCTGCACGGCCTCGGTTTCAGCAATGAACAACTGGAGCGCCCGGTAAGTGATTTCTCCGGTGGCTGGCGTATGCGTCTTAACCTTGCCCAAGCGCTGATTTGCCGTTCAGACTTGCTGCTGCTCGACGAACCGACTAACCACCTCGATCTCGATGCCGTTATCTGGCTGGAAAAATGGTTGAAGAGCTATCAGGGCACGCTGATCCTGATCTCTCACGACCGCGACTTCCTCGATCCGATCGTTGATAAAATTATTCATATCGAACAACAAAGCATGTTCGAGTACACCGGCAACTACAGTTCGTTTGAAGTACAGCGCGCCACCCGTCTGGCGCAGCAACAAGCGATGTACGAAAGCCAGCAGGAACGCGTGGCACATCTGCAAAGTTATATCGATCGTTTCCGTGCCAAAGCCACCAAAGCGAAGCAGGCCCAGAGCCGCATTAAGATGCTGGAACGTATGGAGCTGATTGCCCCCGCACACGTCGACAACCCGTTCCGCTTTAGCTTCCGCGCGCCGGAAAGCCTGCCAAATCCGTTACTGAAGATGGAAAAGGTCAGCGCAGGCTATGGCGATCGCATTATTCTCGACTCGATTAAATTGAATCTGGTCCCCGGCTCGCGCATTGGTCTGTTAGGCCGCAACGGCGCAGGTAAATCGACATTAATCAAACTGTTAGCCGGTGAACTTGCGCCAGTCAGCGGTGAAATTGGTCTGGCGAAAGGGATCAAGCTCGGCTACTTCGCCCAGCATCAACTTGAATACCTGCGCGCCGACGAATCACCTATTCAACATCTGGCACGTTTAGCGCCGCAGGAGCTGGAACAAAAACTGCGTGACTACCTCGGCGGCTTTGGTTTCCTGGGCGATAAAGTAACCGAAGAAACGCGCCGCTTCTCCGGTGGGGAAAAAGCCCGCCTGGTGCTGGCATTAATTGTCTGGCAGCGTCCGAATCTGCTGCTGCTCGACGAACCGACTAACCACCTTGACCTCGACATGCGTCAGGCACTCACCGAAGCATTAATCGAGTTTGAAGGCGCGCTGGTTGTCGTTTCGCACGACCGTCATTTGCTGCGTTCCACCACTGACGATCTCTACCTGGTTCACGATCGTAAAGTCGAACCGTTCGACGGCGATCTGGAAGATTATCAACAGTGGTTGAGCGACGTACAAAAGCAGGAAAACCAGACCGACGAAGCGCCAAAAGAGAACGCGAACAGCGCCCAGGCACGTAAAGATCAGAAGCGTCGGGAAGCGGAGCTGCGTGCGCAAACCCAGCCGCTGCGTAAAGAGATTGCCCGTCTGGAAAAAGAGATGGAGAAGCTGAACGCGCAACTGGCGCAGGCGGAAGAGAAACTCGGCGACAGCGAACTGTATGACCAGAGCCGTAAAGCGGAGTTGACCGCCTGCCTGCAACAGCAAGCCAGCGCCAAATCCGGCCTGGAAGAGTGCGAAATGGCGTGGCTGGAAGCCCAGGAGCAGCTTGAGCAGATGCTGCTGGAAGGCCAAAGCAACTGATGGCGCAGATAACGACGACCGATGCCAATGAATTTAGCAGCAGTGCTGAATTCACCCCTATGCGCGGCTTTAGCAATTGTCATCTACAAACTATGCTGCCGCGTTTGTTTCGTCGTCAGGTGAAATTCACCCCGTACTGGCAGCGGCTGGAGTTGCCCGACGGCGATTTTGTCGATCTCTCGTGGAGTGAAGACCCCGCACAGGCGAAACATAAACCGCGTTTAGTGGTGTTTCACGGGCTGGAAGGCAGTCTCAATAGCCCTTACGCCCACGGTCTGGTTGAGGCGGCGCAAAAGCGCGGCTGGCTGGGCGTGGTGATGCATTTTCGCGGATGCAGCGGTGAACCAAACCGTATGCACCGCATTTACCATTCGGGCGAAACCGAAGACGCCAGTTGGTTTTTACGCTGGCTGCAACGCGAATTTGGTCATGCGCCAACGGCTGCCGTCGGCTATTCGCTCGGCGGTAATATGCTGGCCTGTTTGCTGGCAAAGGAAGGCAATGATCTCCCGGTTGATGCGGCGGTGATTGTCTCTGCGCCGTTTATGCTGGAAGCCTGTAGCTATCATATGGAAAAGGGCTTTTCCCGCGTTTATCAGCGTTACTTGCTGAACCTGTTAAAAGCCAATGCCGCGCGCAAGCTGGCAGCCTACCCCGGAACGCTGCCGATTAATCTCGCGCAGTTAAAATCGGTACGTCGCATCCGTGAATTTGACGATCTAATCACCGCCAGAATTCACGGCTACGCCGACGCTATCGACTATTATCGTCAGTGTAGCGCCATGCCGATGCTGAACCGGATCGCCAAACCGACGCTGATTATTCACGCCAAAGACGATCCGTTTATGGATCATCAGGTGATCCCAAAACCGGAAAGTCTCCCCTCGCAGGTGGAGTATCAACTGACTGAACATGGCGGTCATGTTGGCTTTATTGGCGGTACATTACTTCATCCGCAAATGTGGCTGGAGTCACGCATTCCTGACTGGTTAACAACGTATCTGGAGGCGAAATCATGTTGATTCCGTGGCAAGACCTCTCCCCCGAAACGCTGGAAAATTTAATTGAAAGCTTTGTGTTACGTGAAGGCACCGATTATGGTGAACATGAGCGTACACTTGAACAGAAAGTCGCCGACGTCAAACGCCAGCTACAGTGCGGAGAAGCGGTGCTGGTATGGTCGGAGCTGCACGAAACGGTCAATATTATGCCGCGCAGTCAGTTTCGCGAATAACCTGCAACCGTCGGCGGACGAGATAATAGTGATAGCTAAGTCATGGAGTTACTATGTCTGCCAAACATCCGGTCATTGCGGTAACAGGATCCAGCGGCGCGGGGACCACCACCACCAGCCTCGCGTTTCGTAAAATATTCGCGCAGTTAAATCTGCATGCAGCTGAGGTGGAAGGCGACAGTTTTCACCGTTACACCCGCCCGGAAATGGACATGGCGATCCGCAAAGCGCGCGACGCCGGGCGGCATATCAGCTACTTCGGCCCCGAAGCGAACGACTTCGGCCTGCTGGAACAAACCTTCATTGAATACGGTCAGAGCGGCAAAGGGAAATCTCGCAAATATCTGCATACCTACGACGAAGCCGTACCCTGGAATCAGGTACCGGGAACATTCACCCCCTGGCAACCTTTACCAGAACCCACTGATGTACTGTTTTATGAAGGTTTACACGGCGGCGTAGTCACGCCACAGCATAACGTTGCGCAGCATGTGGACTTACTGGTCGGCGTAGTGCCTATCGTTAACCTTGAGTGGATTCAAAAACTGATCCGCGACACCAGCGAGCGCGGGCACTCACGAGAAGCAGTAATGGACTCGGTAGTGCGTTCAATGGAAGACTATATCAACTACATCACACCGCAGTTTTCCCGCACCCATCTTAACTTCCAGCGCGTTCCCACCGTCGACACTTCAAACCCGTTCGCGGCAAAAGGTATCCCGTCGCTGGATGAAAGCTTTGTGGTGATCCATTTTCGTAATCTGGAAGGGATCGATTTCCCTTGGCTGCTGGCGATGTTGCAAGGCTCATTCATTTCCCACATCAATACGTTAGTGGTACCTGGCGGCAAAATGGGGCTGGCAATGGAATTAATTATGCTGCCGCTGGTGCAACGATTGATGGAAGGAAAGAAAATCGAGTAACTTTACTATTATGCCGGATAAAATACTATCCGGCTTCACAACGGGATAGTTAAGTCACGCGGCAACCACTTCATACGAGTGAGTAATATTCACCGCTTTTTCCAGCATCAACGCCACTGAACAATATTTCTCGGCAGAGAGATCAACCGCACGCGCAACCGCTGCGTCTTTCAGGTCGCGACCGGTGACGATAAAATGCAGATTAATGTGCGTAAACAGGCGTGGTGCCTCTTCGCGGCGTTCAGAGGTCAATTTTACTTCACAATCGACCACATCCTGACGCCCTTTTTGCAGGATCGAAACCACATCGATGGCACTGCAACCACCCGCCGCCATCAACACCATTTCCATCGGACTTGGTGCTTTATCGCCTGAGTTGCCGTCCATTAAAATCTGGTGACCAGAGGCGGATTCGCCCAGAAAAGTTAACCCTTCGACCCACTTCACTCGCGCTTGCATTTTTGCTACTCCACTGCGTCAATTTTCCTGACAGAGTACGCGTACTAACCAAATCGCGCAACGGAAGGCGACCTGGGTCATGCTGAAGCGAGACACCAGGAGACACAAAGCGAAAGCTATGCTAAAACAGTCAGGATGCTACAGTAATACATTGATGTACTGCATGTATGCAAAGGACGTCACATTACCGTGCAGTACAGTTGATAGCCCCTTCCCAGGTAGCGGGAAGCATATTTCGGCAATCCAGAGACAGCGGCGTTATCTGGCTCTGGAGAAAGCTTATAACAGAGGATAACCGCGCATGGTGCTTGGCAAACCGCAAACAGACCCGACTCTCGAATGGTTCTTGTCTCATTGCCACATTCATAAGTACCCATCCAAGAGCACGCTTATTCACCAGGGTGAAAAAGCGGAAACGCTGTACTACATCGTTAAAGGCTCTGTGGCAGTGCTGATCAAAGACGAAGAGGGTAAAGAAATGATCCTCTCCTATCTGAATCAGGGTGATTTTATTGGCGAACTGGGCCTGTTTGAAGAGGGCCAGGAACGTAGCGCATGGGTACGTGCGAAAACCGCCTGTGAAGTGGCTGAAATTTCGTACAAAAAATTTCGCCAATTGATTCAGGTAAACCCGGACATTCTGATGCGTCTGTCTGCACAGATGGCGCGTCGTCTGCAAGTCACTTCAGAGAAAGTGGGCAACCTGGCGTTCCTCGACGTGACGGGCCGCATTGCACAGACTCTGCTGAACCTGGCAAAACAACCAGATGCTATGACTCACCCGGACGGTATGCAAATCAAAATTACCCGTCAGGAAATCGGTCAGATTGTCGGCTGTTCTCGTGAAACCGTGGGACGCATTCTGAAGATGCTGGAAGATCAGAACCTGATCTCCGCACACGGTAAAACCATCGTCGTTTACGGCACTCGTTAATCCCGTCGGAGTGGCGCGTTACCTGGTAGCGCGCCATTTTGTTTCCCCCGATGTGGCGCAGACTGATTTATCACCCCGATATCAACTATGCACTTCGACAAACGCTGGTGCTATGTTTGCCCGTGGCCGTTGGGTTAATGCTTGGCGAATTACGATTCGGTCTGCTCTTCTCCCTCGTTCCTGCCTGTTGCAATATTGCGGGCCTTGATACGCCTCATAAACGTTTTTTCAAACACTTAATCATTGGTGCGTCGCTGTTTGCCACCTGTAGCTTACTGACACAGCTGCTACTGGTAAAAGATGTTCCCCTGCCCTTTTTGCTGACCGGATTAACGCTGGTACTTGGCGTCACTGCTGAGCTGGGGCCATTGCACGCAAAATTGCTTCCTGCATCGCTGCTCGCCGCCATTTTTACCCTCAGTCTGGCGGGATACATGCCGGTCTGGGAACCATTGCTCATCTATGCGTTGGGCACTCTCTGGTACGGATTGTTTAACTGGTTTTGGTTCTGGATCTGGCGCGAACAACCGCTGCGCGAGTCACTAAGTCTGCTGTACCGTGAACTGGCAGATTATTGTGAAGCCAAATACAGCCTGCTTACCCAGCACACCGATCCTGAAAAAGCGCTGCCACCGCTGCTGGTGCGCCAGCAAAAAGCGGTCGATTTAATTACTCAGTGCTATCAGCAAATGCATATGCTTTCCGCGCAAAACAATACCGATTACAAGCGGATGCTGCGTATTTTCCAGGAGGCGCTGGATTTGCAGGAACATATTTCGGTCAGTTTGCATCAGCCGGAAGAGGTGCAAAAACTGGTCGAGCGTAGCCATGCGGAAGAAGTTATCCGCTGGAATGCGCAAACCGTCGCCGCTCGCCTGCGCGTGCTGGCTGATGACATTCTTTACCATCGCCTGCCAACGCGTTTTACGATGGAAAAGCAAATTGGCGCACTGGAAAAAATCGCCCGCCAGCATCCGGATAATCCGGTTGGGCAATTCTGCTACTGGCATTTCAGCCGCATCGCCCGCGTGCTGCGCACCCAAAAACCGCTCTATGCCCGTGACTTACTGGCCGATAAACAGCGGCGAATGCCGTTACTTCCGGCACTGAAAAGTTATCTGTCACTAAAGTCTCCGGCGCTACGCAATGCCGGACGACTCAGTGTGATGTTAAGCGTTGCCAGCCTGATGGGCACCGTGCTGCATCTGCCGAAGTCGTACTGGATCCTGATGACGGTATTGCTGGTGACACAAAATGGCTATGGCGCAACCCGTCTGAGGATTGTGAATCGCTCCGTGGGAACCGTGGTCGGGTTAATCATTGCGGGCGTAGCGCTGCACTTTAAAATTCCCGAAGGTTACACCCTGACGTTGATGCTGATTACCACCCTCGCCAGCTACCTGATATTGCGCAAAAACTACGGCTGGGCAACGGTCGGTTTTACTATTACCGCAGTGTATACCCTGCAACTGTTGTGGCTGAACGGTGAGCAGTACATCCTTCCACGTCTTATCGATACCATTATTGGTTGTTTGATTGCTTTCGGTGGTACCGTCTGGCTGTGGCCGCAGTGGCAGAGCGGGTTATTGCGTAAAAACGCCCATGATGCTTTAGAAGCCTATCAGGAAGCGATTCGCTTGATTCTGAGCGAGGACCCGCAACCAACGCCACTGGCCTGGCAGAGAATGCGGGTAAATCAGGCGCATAACACTCTGTATAACTCATTGAATCAGGCGATGCAGGAACCGGCATTCAACAGCCATTATCTGGCAGATATGAAACTGTGGGTAACGCACAGCCAGTTTATTGTTGAGCATATTAATGCCATGACCACGCTGGCGCGGGAACACCGGGCATTGCCACCTGAACTGGCACAAGAGTATTTACAGTCTTGTGAAATCGCCATTCAGCGTTGTCAGCAGCGACTGGAGTATGACGAACCGGGTAGTTCTGGCGATGCCAATATCATGGATGCGCCGGAGATGCAGCCGCACGAAGGCGCGGCAGGTACGCTGGAGCAGCATTTACAGCGGGTTATTGGCCATCTGAACACCATGCACACCATTTCGTCGATGGCATGGCGTCAGCGACCGCATCACGGGATTTGGCTGAGTCGCAAGTTGCGGGATTCGAAGGCGTAATACAGGCTAAACCATCGGATAAGGCATTCACGCCGCATCCGACATATTTTGCCTGATGCGTCTTATTTACGCCCCAACCACCTTCGCCACCGCGTGGGCGAAACGTTGCATCCCTTCATCGATATCCGCATCTTCCACCACCAGCGACGGTGCTAAACGCATCACATCCGGTCCGGCATTCAGCACCATTACGCCAACCTCTGCACCCGCATACAGGAAATCACGCGCCCGACCTTTGTAGTGTGGTTTCAGCTCCGCGCCAATTAACAGCCCTATACCGCGAATATCGCTAAACACATCGTACTGCTGATCGATCTTCTGCAAATGGTCAACAAAACGCTGGCGTTTCGCCTGAATGCCTTCCAGCACTTCAGGGGTATTGATGATATCAAACGCCGCGCCCGCTACTGCACAGGCCAGAGGATTACCGCCGTAGGTGGAACCGTGAGAACCAGGATGAAACGCAGAAGCAATTTCCGCCGTGGTCAGCATGGCGCTAATCGGGAAGCCGCCGCCTAACGCTTTCGCAGAAGTCAGAATATCCGGCGTCACACCGTAGTACCTGTAAGCAAACAAATCGCCAGTCCGCCCCATCCCGCACTGCACTTCATCAAACACCAATAATGCCTGATGTTGATCGCACAGCTCGCGCAAGCCCTGCAAAAACTCTGGCGTCGCTGCCGTCACACCGCCCTCGCCCTGGATCGGCTCAACCACCACCGCACAGGTGTGATCATCCATCACCGCTTTCACTGCATGGAGATCGTTAAAGGGAACGTGGATGATGTCTGCCGGTTTCGGCCCAAAGCCGTCGGAATATTTTGGCTGCCCACCCACCGAAACGGTAAACAGCGAGCGACCATGAAAAGCGTTATGGAAGGCAATAATTTTGGTTTTGAACGGGCTATGACGCGCACAGGCGTAATGGCGTGCCAGTTTAAAGGCGGTTTCGTTAGCTTCCGTGCCGGAGTTCATAAACACCACGCGTTCGGCAAACGTCGCCTCAATCAGTTTGCGCCCAAGACGCAGCGCCGGTTCATTGGTGAAAACGTTACTGATATGCCACAGAGTTTCGCCCTGGGTTTTTAACGCGTTCACCAGCGCAGGATGGCAATGGCCCAACGCCGTAACTGCAATGCCTCCCGCGAAATCGACATACTCCTTGCCTTGCTGATCCCAGATTCGGCTGCCCTGACCTTTTACCGGAATAAACTCTGCCGGAGCATAAATCGGCAGGATCACTTCATCGAAAGTCGCGCGTGTAATTGCTGTTTGTTCAATTGCCATCTCATGATCACCCTGTTACGCATAAATAAATGTGAAATTATAATCACAAAATATGCATAAAAAATCACTGAATGGCAATCGGAAATCAGAGATACAGGAAATTAGCCAGCAGTTGATGTCCTTGTTCGCTAAGAATACTTTCTGGATGGAACTGCACACCTTCCAGATCCCACTGGCGATGGCGAATCCCCATAATCTCGCGGGTTTCGCTCCAGGCCGTCACGTCAAAGCACGCTGGTAATGAGTCAGGTTCCACCACCAGCGAATGGTAGCGTGTCACGGTAAGTGGATTTGCCAGCCCCCGAAATACGCCCTCACCGCTATGTGTAATCGGCGAGGTTTTGCCGTGCATGACCTTTGCGGCGCGCACAACTTTGCCGCCAAATGCCTGCGCCATTGCCTGATGACCGAGGCAGACACCAAGAATCGGCAAGCGCCCGGCATAGTGGCGAATAACGTCAAGGGAGATCCCGGCTTCATCTGGCGTACAGGGGCCAGGTGAGATGACAATTTTTTGTGGTTTAAGGGCGTCGATATCCGCCAGCGTCAACGCATCGTTGCGCTTAACCAGCACATCCGCCCCCAGTTCACAAAAGTACTGGTAGAGGTTCCAGGTAAAAGAATCGTAGTTATCTATAAGCAGGATCATGGCGGCTCCGGTACGAAAGAACCGCGCTATTTTACTCAGATTCCCCGGCTTCGCTTACCACTTTGCTAAATATCATCTGCAGTGCGGTGAGATCCCCCATTGCCCCACTCTGATTTGCCTGATTCCAGGCCTCTTTTTCGATACCCTGCCAGCTCAGTTGATATCCAGCATGAATCGCCAGTTGCTCGAAGAAGATCCGCTGTGCCAGACCACTTCCCACCCGGAAGGGATGCAGCACGTTGATTTCACAATAGTAATGCGCCAGCCGCTCGACGAACTTCGCTTTCTCCAGGCCAACCAGATAACCTTCTTCCTCCAGATCCTGCATCAGGGCATTGCCCTCTTTTTCGATATAAGCAAAGTGGCAGAACGGCGTATCGCCCTGATAAATATCAACTTCACGCAGTTGCCCTGCCCAGTCGAAAATATCCTGGTACAGCTGGCGATGGATAGTGCGCAAATGCGGTAAACCGCGCACCAGCGGACCAAGCTCAATGGTCGCAGCACGCAGCGCCGTCATTTCGTAAGCGGCCTGTTCCAGCCGCTGCTGCTGGCGGATGTTCAGCCGGTTACGCATGATATCAAGGCCAGGATAAAGATACGGATCGCGCCCTTCGCCGAATTTATCGCTCATAGTGCCTCCTCAGCTCTTCAAGGCGCGCTAAAGCCTCTGCGGCAGTAAGAGTGACTAAAGGCATCTCGACGCCTTCAAGACGGCGACTGGCCTGGAAATTACGATTACGCTGAAGCTCCCAGAGACGGGACTTTTGCTTATCGGTGAGTTTCTTCACTTGATGCCTCCCTGAACGTGTCCATTTGCCACAAGTATAAGCGGCAAATCCGGGTTACGCCGGGAGAGCAGAAGCGCGGGCAAGATTGCCCGCGCGAGAAATCATTACGGCAGGACTTTAGCGGAAAGGATAACTACCGGTTTTGACGGCACATTCTGGTACGGACCAACATCATGAGTCGGCACCTGGGAAATCTTATCGGCAACGTCCATGCCTTTCACCACTTTACCAAATACCGCGTAACCGAAATCACGCTGACCATGGTCAAGGAAGGCGTTATCGGCAACGTTGATAAAGAACTGGCTGGTGGCGCTGTCTTTGTCAGCGGTACGCGCCATCGCGATGGTGCCACGCGTGTTGCGCAGGCCGTTATCGGCTTCATTTTTGATTGGCGGGTTTGGTTTTTTCTGCTGCATCTGCTCGGTGAAACCGCCGCCCTGAATCATAAAGCCAGGAATGACGCGGTGAAAGGTAGTGTTGTTATAAAAACCGCTGTTCACATAATCGACAAAGTTTTGCACAGACACTGGCGCTTTTTGTTTATCCAGCTCCAGTTCGATGTTACCAGCTGAGGTTGTCAACAATACGTGCGGGTCCCCTTTCGCTGCCATTGCTGCGGGAGAAAGAGCAGAAAGAGCGAAAACAGCAGCCATCGCCGCCAGGGTCGATTTGAACATGAGATTTCCTTAACAAACAGAGCAGAAAAAAAGCAAGTGAAGAGATTCTAAATAGCCTTCAAGAACAAGGCCATCCCTTTACCTAATTTTACGTATCTGAAATATATGTAACCTGACGATCACTTTTTATTCCGTGATCAAAATCACCTCTTAAAATGCAATTTAGCAACCGATTGCAATAAAACATTTAAACAGATCACAAAATCACCTAAAATCGCCCGCTCGCGGCATATCCCGCTATGCCATTTTATTTTTGAACGCAGGCCAATCATGACTAACAGCAATCGCATCAAGCTCACATGGATTAGCTTTCTCTCCTACGCACTGACTGGTGCGTTGGTTATTGTCACCGGGATGGTGATGGGAAATATCGCCGATTATTTCAATCTGCCGGTTTCCAGTATGAGTAACACCTTCACCTTCCTCAACGCCGGCATTTTAATCTCTATCTTCCTCAACGCCTGGCTGATGGAAATCGTCCCGTTGAAAACGCAGTTACGTTTTGGCTTTCTCCTGATGGTGCTGGCGGTTGCCGGTTTGATGTTCAGCCACAGCCTGGCGCTGTTCTCGACGGCGATGTTCATTCTCGGGGTGGTCAGCGGCATTACTATGTCGATTGGTACATTCCTGATAACACAAATGTATGAAGGGCGTCAGCGCGGTTCCCGCCTGTTATTTACTGACTCCTTCTTCAGTATGGCTGGGATGATTTTCCCAATGATCGCCGCGTTTCTACTGGCGCGCAGCATTGAGTGGTACTGGGTTTATGCCTGCATCGGGCTGGTGTATGTCGCTATTTTTATTCTGACCTTCGGCTGTGAGTTCCCGGCACTGGGCAAACGTGCACCAAAAACGGATGCTCCGGTAGAGAAAGAAAAGTGGGGGATCGGCGTACTGTTTCTCTCTGTTGCGGCGCTGTGCTACATCCTCGGTCAGTTAGGTTTTATCTCCTGGGTGCCTGAGTATGCCAAAGGCCTGGGCATGAGCCTGAACGACGCGGGCACGCTGGTGAGTAACTTCTGGATGTCATACATGGTCGGCATGTGGGCGTTCAGCTTTATTCTTCGCTTCTTTGATTTGCAACGCATTCTGACCGTACTGGCTGGTCTGGCTGCGATTCTGATGTACGTCTTTAACACCGGAACACCAGCACATATGGCGTGGTCAATTCTCGCTCTGGGCTTCTTCTCCAGCGCGATCTATACCACCATCATCACCCTGGGTTCACAGCAGACCAAAGTACCGTCGCCAAAACTGGTTAACTTTGTCCTGACCTGCGGAACCATCGGTACTATGTTGACCTTTGTGGTTACCGGCCCGATTGTTGAACATAGCGGTCCGCAGGCGGCACTGCTTACAGCAAACGGTCTGTACGCTGTCGTCTTTGTGATGTGCTTCCTGTTAGGTTTCGTCAGCCGTCACCGTCAGCATAACACCCTGACCTCTCATTAATTGCTAATGCCGGACGGCACTATCGTCGTCCGGCCTTTTCCTCTCTTCCCCCGCTACGTGCATCTATTTCTATAAACCCGTTCATTTTGCCCATTTTTTGCACAAACATGAAATGTCAGACAATTCCGTGACTTAAGAAAATTTATACAAATCAGCAATACACCCCTTAAGGAGTATATAAAGGTGAATTTGATTTACATCAATAAGCGGGGTTGCTGAATCGTTAAGGTAGGCGGTAATAGAAAAGAAATCGAGGCAAAAATGAGCAAAGTCAGACTCGCAATTATCGGTAACGGTATGGTCGGCCATCGCTTTATCGAAGATCTTCTTGATAAATCTGATGCGGCCAACTTTGATATTACCGTTTTCTGTGAAGAACCGCGCATCGCTTATGACCGCGTACACCTCTCGTCTTACTTCTCTCACCACACCGCCGAAGAGCTGTCGCTGGTGCGCGAAGGCTTCTACGAGAAACACGGCATCAAAGTTCTGGTCGGCGAACGCGCTATCACCATCAACCGTCAGGAGAAGGTGATTCACTCCAGCGCCGGACGTACCGTTTTTTATGACAAGCTGATCATGGCAACCGGTTCCTACCCGTGGATCCCACCAATCAAAGGTTCTGATACTCAGGGCTGCTTTGTCTATCGCACCATTGAAGACCTCAACGCCATTGAATCCTGCGCCCGTCGCAGCAAACGCGGTGCCGTTGTTGGTGGCGGCCTGTTAGGTCTGGAAGCCGCTGGCGCGCTGAAAAACTTAGGTATTGAAACCCACGTTATCGAATTTGCCCCTATGCTGATGGCGGAACAGCTTGATCAGATGGGTGGCGAGCAGCTGCGTCGCAAAATCGAAAGTATGGGCGTGCGCGTTCACACCAGCAAAAACACCCTTGAGATTGTGCAGGAAGGTGTCGAAGCGCGTAAAACCATGCGTTTTGCCGACGGCAGCGAACTGGAAGTCGACTTTATCGTCTTCTCTACCGGTATCCGTCCGCGCGATAAGCTGGCAACCCAGTGTGGTCTGGACGTTGCTCCGCGTGGGGGGATTGTCATTAATGATTCCTGCCAGACTTCCGATCCGGATATCTACGCCATCGGTGAATGCGCAAGCTGGAACAACCGTGTATTTGGTCTGGTAGCACCAGGCTACAAAATGGCGCAGGTCGCCGTTGACCATATTCTGGGTAGCGAAAACGCCTTTGAAGGTGCTGACCTTAGCGCCAAGCTGAAACTGCTGGGCGTAGACGTAGGTGGTATTGGTGATGCGCACGGTCGCACGCCTGGCGCACGTAGCTATGTTTACCTCGACGAAAGTAAAGAGATCTACAAACGCCTGATTGTCAGCGAAGACAACAAAACCCTGCTCGGTGCGGTACTGGTGGGCGATACCAGCGACTACGGCAACCTGCTGCAACTGGTGCTGAACGCTATCGAGCTGCCGGAAAACCCGGATTCTCTGATTCTGCCGGCGCACTCGGGTAGCGGTAAGCCGTCTATCGGTGTTGATAAACTGCCGGACAGCGCGCAAATCTGCTCCTGCTTCGACGTCACTAAAGGTGATCTGATTGCTGCCATCAACAAAGGCTGCCACACAGTTGCGGCGCTGAAAGCTGAAACCAAAGCGGGTACTGGCTGCGGTGGCTGTATCCCGCTGGTCACTCAGGTATTGAATGCGGAACTGGCGAAACAGGGCATCGAAGTTAACAACAACCTGTGCGAACACTTTGCTTATTCGCGTCAGGAACTGTTCCATTTGATCCGCGTTGAAGGCATTAAAACCTTCGAAGAACTGCTGGCGAAACACGGCAAAGGCTACGGTTGTGAAGTTTGTAAACCAACCGTCGGTTCGCTGCTGGCCTCCTGCTGGAACGAATACATTCTGAAGCCGGAACATACTCCGCTGCAGGATTCTAACGACAACTTCCTCGCTAACATCCAGAAAGACGGCACCTACTCGGTGATCCCGCGTTCTCCGGGCGGTGAAATCACCCCGGAAGGGCTGATGGCAGTGGGTCGTATCGCGCGTGAATTTAATCTCTACACCAAAATCACCGGCTCCCAGCGCCTGGCGATGTTTGGCGCACAGAAAGACGATCTGCCGGAAATCTGGCGTCAGCTGATTGAAGCTGGCTTCGAAACCGGTCATGCCTATGCGAAAGCACTGCGTATGGCGAAAACCTGCGTGGGTAGCACCTGGTGCCGCTACGGTGTTGGCGATAGCGTCGGCCTCGGCGTGGAACTGGAAAACCGCTACAAAGGCATCCGTACGCCGCACAAAATGAAGTTCGGTGTCTCCGGCTGTACCCGTGAATGTTCAGAAGCTCAGGGTAAAGACGTGGGTATTATCGCCACTGAAAAAGGCTGGAACCTGTATGTTTGCGGTAACGGCGGCATGAAACCGCGTCATGCGGATCTGCTGGCAGCGGATATCGATCGCGAAACGCTGATCAAATATCTCGACCGCTTCATGATGTTCTACATCCGTACCGCCGACAAACTGACGCGTACCGCGCCGTGGTTAGAAAACCTCGAAGGCGGCATCGATTACCTGAAAGCGGTGATCATTGACGACAAACTGGGGCTGAACGCTCATCTGGAAGAAGAGATGGCGCGCCTGCGTGAAGCGGTAGTGTGTGAGTGGACTGAAACGGTCAATACACCGTCCGCGCAGACTCGCTTCAAACACTTCATCAACAGCGACAAGCGTGACCCGAACGTGCAGATGGTGCCAGAGCGCGAACAGCACCGTCCGGCAACGCCGTATGAACGTATCCCGGTAACTCTGGTGGAGGACAACGCATGAGCCAGTGGAAAGACATCTGCAAAATCGATGACATCCTGCCTGAAACCGGCGTCTGCGCGCTGTTAGGTGACGAGCAGGTAGCGATTTTCCGCCCGTATCACAGCGACCAGGTGTTTGCGATCAGCAACATTGATCCGTTCTTCGAGTCCAGCGTGCTATCACGCGGGCTGATTGCGGAACACCAGGGCGAGCTGTGGGTCGCCAGCCCGCTGAAAAAACAGCGTTTTCGCTTAAGTGATGGCTTGTGCATGGAAGACGAACAGTTTTCCGTCAAACATTACGAAGCACGAGTGAAAGACGGCGTGGTGCAGCTGCGCGGTTAATGTTTTAACGGGAGGCGCAATGCCTCCCCTTTTTGCATGGTCCTGTAATGACCTTCGGTATATTGCAGGACATTTTTTAAACTTTTTGTTTTATTTTTTGTTTTTATTTTTTAAAGGATAATCAAATGTTTACAGACACTATTAATAAGTGTGCGGCTAATGCTGCGCGCATTGCACGCCTGTCGGCAAATAACCCGCTCGGCTTTTGGGTCAGCTCCGCCATGGCGGGCGCATATGTGGGTCTTGGGATCATCCTGATTTTCACGCTCGGTAATTTGCTCGACCCGTCCGTACGTCCGCTGGTGATGGGCGCGACCTTTGGTATCGCCTTAACGCTGGTGATTATCGCCGGTTCTGAACTGTTCACCGGACACACCATGTTCCTCACCTTTGGGGTAAAAGCGGGCAGCATCAGCCACGGGCAAATGTGGGCAATCCTGCCGCAAACCTGGCTGGGTAACCTGGTCGGTTCCGTCTTCGTTGCCATGCTCTATAGCTGGGGCGGCGGTAGCCTGCTGCCGGTAGATACCAGCATCGTTCACTCCGTCGCGCTGGCTAAAACCACTGCACCGGCAATGGTACTGTTCTTCAAAGGTGCATTGTGTAACTGGCTGGTTTGCCTGGCAATCTGGATGGCGCTGCGCACTGAAGGGGCGGCGAAATTTATCGCTATCTGGTGGTGTCTGCTGGCATTTATCGCGTCCGGCTACGAGCACTCTATCGCTAACATGACGCTGTTCGCGCTCTCCTGGTTCGGCAACCACAGCGAAGCCTACACGCTGGCGGGTATTGGTCATAACCTGCTGTGGGTGACGCTGGGTAATACTTTATCAGGTGCCGTATTCATGGGATTGGGTTATTGGTATGCTACGCCGAAAGCGAATCGTCCGGTTGCGGACAAATTTAATCAAACTGAAACGGCTGCCGGTTAATTACTAAGGGGTTTTTACGTGGATCATTTGCCTATATTTTGCCAATTACGCGATCGCGACTGTCTGATTGTCGGCGGTGGTGATGTCGCGGAACGCAAAGCAAGGTTGCTGTTAGACGCAGGCGCTCGCTTAACGGTGAATGCATTAGCGTTTATTCCACAGTTCACCGCATGGGCAGATGCAGGCATGTTAACCCTCGTCGAAGGGCCATTTGATGAAAGCCTTCTCGACACCTGCTGGCTGGCGATTGCAGCGACGGATGATGACACGCTTAACCAGCGCGTCAGCGAAGCCGCTGAAGCTCGTCGCATCTTCTGTAACGTAGTCGATGCGCCGAAAGCCGCCAGCTTTATTATGCCGTCGATTATTGACCGCTCACCGCTAATGGTAGCGGTCTCCTCTGGCGGCACCTCTCCGGTTCTGGCGCGCCTGTTGCGCGAAAAACTCGAATCACTGCTGCCGTTGCATCTGGGCCAGGTGGCGAAATATGCCGGGCAATTACGCGGGCGAGTGAAACAACAGTTCGCCACGATGAGTGAGCGTCGCCGTTTCTGGGAGAAATTGTTCGTTAACGACCGCCTGGCGCAGTCGCTGGCAAACAACGATCAGAAAGCCATTACTGAAACGACCGAACAGTTAATCAACGAACCGCTCGACCATCGCGGTGAAGTGGTGCTGGTTGGTGCAGGTCCGGGCGATGCTGGGCTGCTGACGCTGAAAGGACTGCAACAAATTCAGCAGGCAGATGTGGTGGTCTACGACCGTCTGGTTTCTGACGATATTATGAATCTGGTACGCCGCGATGCTGATCGCGTTTTCGTCGGCAAACGCGCGGGATACCACTGTGTACCGCAGGAAGAGATTAACCAGATCCTGCTGCGGGAAGCGCAAAAAGGCAAACGCGTGGTGCGGCTGAAAGGTGGCGATCCGTTTATTTTTGGCCGTGGTGGCGAAGAGCTGGAAACACTGTGCAACGCGGGTATTCCGTTCTCGGTGGTTCCGGGTATTACCGCAGCTTCTGGTTGCTCTGCCTATTCGGGTATTCCACTCACACATCGCGATTATGCCCAGAGCGTACGCTTAATTACCGGACACTTAAAAACCGGTGGCGAGCTGGACTGGGAAAACCTGGCGGCAGAAAAACAGACGCTGGTGTTCTATATGGGGTTGAATCAGGCCGCGACTATTCAGCAAAAGCTGATTGAACACGGTATGCCTGGCGAAATGCCGGTGGCAATTGTCGAAAACGGAACGGCAGTCACGCAGCGCGTGATTGACGGTACGCTCACGCAACTCGGTGAACTTGCTCAGCAAATGAACAGTCCATCGCTAATTATTATTGGTCGGGTTGTTGGCCTGCGCGATAAACTGAACTGGTTCTCCAATCATTAATTTAACCCGGGCCAGAGAATTCTGGCCTTCTTAAT